>JBGSRE010000665.1:0-2462 GCA_041737755.1 Oligoflexus sp. | reverse complement strand
CATGGGTTCTTCGGCACGCACGGATTGAAAGTATTGAAGCGCCCCTTGGCCGTCATGCAAAGCATGATCAAACTGATCCAGCTCAATGATTCCTGTTTGGAGGGTCGTTTGAATATCGACCAACACGGGTGCGCCCATAGCAGATTCAAAGCAGGTAAAATAGTGGCCAATCGGATCAAAAAACGGTCTTTTTTTCCAGGCTATGCTTTTTTCTTGAGGCAATGAGGCTTCCCATGCAGCGCTCATGACTGCTCCGTTCCAATCGATTCGACATGAGCTGGCTTTACCGCAGAGCTTTTTCCAGTAAAAGGGCAGACTCCGGAGCGGCTTTGCTTGCCCAAACCAAAGCTTGTCCGTAAAACTTTCGTGAAAATTTTGATTTGATGCAAGACCGCCGACGCTGAATCTTTACCATCGTTATCGCGACCGCTGTAGAGATGATTGTCGGATGGCCTGATTTTCGCGTCAGGAAAATGGAGGAGGATACCCCGTAGCATTTCAGCTAGCATATCCTGCGCAAGATTTTTGCCAAGGCACATACGCTGTCCTGCCCCGAAAGGCATGGTGCGATAAGGATTTTTCGCGCCCGGTAGCCAGCGCTGAGCGTCAAAGTTTTTATCCTGCTCAAACTCATCATACAGAATATAAACCTGGGTTCCAGCTTTCAGCTTTTGATCGCCTACTTTAAGATCTCGATTCAATTCACGTTCCAAGACCGGAAAGGGGTGTTTCAGTCGAATGGATTCGAGACAGATATTGCGAAGGAAATCGAGATCATTCAGACGGGCCGCTTCCAGCGCCTTGGCATGAAGGGTTTCATCATCACGAAGAAACTTAAAAACGGCGGCCATGATGTCACTGAAATTGATTTGTGGTGACAGGATCAAGGGCTGAGCAAAAAGCGACATAAACATATCACGCTGGTGATCGTGCTTTTTGAAATCATCGGCATAGGCCGAATTCGCCAGGAGACTTGCCAAAAGCTGCCAAAACTCGGTTTTGACATCTTTGCCGCCAATCGCTTTGACAGCAAGTTCCTTACGCCATTCCAGAGATGCCTTATAGAAGAGATTTTCCTCTTCCTCGGTCATGACTCGGCTAAAAATGAGGTCAAAGATAATGTTGGCTGTGAGTCGGGAAATCTGTTCAGCATCGAGCACCGAGCTATGATGTTCCGAAGTTCTTTCGGCAAAGCGGGCGACGTGCGTGCGAGTCAGAGGAGAAATTTTCGTTTCCCAGCCGAGTTTTGAGTAGAGTTGAGTGAACTCTTTGGACAGCCACTCCCAGGCTTCGCCATCGACGGATTCAATCGAGAAAACGGGCGACCAAGCCGGGCATGCGATCATCAGCTCTATGCCTTGGCCTTTGACATTCGACGAAGCAAGCACCCTCGCACAGGCTTCAGGATTCGATCGCAGAGTTGCAACGGTTCGACCTTGGAGCCATCCACACAATCGCATGAACTGAGAACGTGCACTGAATCCTTCTTGGGCGTACCGTAAAGACAACATGCGAGATTCCTCTTTCTGAAAAAGGCGGGTGACCGGTGCATGGGCACCAAGAAACTTCCTTGTACGCTAAATAGTGTTGAGCTTCAAGATATTGCACAATCGAAATTATATGCAGTGATTGGGGCGGGTTTGTTCTTTTTTTGCTTCTTACAAGAACTTTATAATAACTTTTGTTGGTTAGTTACTTGTGGTGTGGTATCTGCTGGCATTGGGGCGGTGCCATAAGGGTGTGGGTGAATAGCGGCGAAGTTCTGGTCCTGATCAGAAGTTGATGTCTCAGCTTCAACAGGAGTATGCAACAGCACGATTCTAAGGTCTGTGGACATACCCTGTGCTTAACAATGCAGCTTGCGGAGCAACGGCGAAGACCTGAAGCTTTACAGGATCGCGGCGGCTATTATTCCAATACCTATAAGGTTGACAGTCCAACAAAGAGTCCTGATGTAAGGGATGCCAAGAAGATAAATAGGCCAGTACACGAGACGTGCAAAGAAGAACAGCTTAGCGCCTAGTCCAAGAACTGCTGGGTCGACACCCGCAACGTGGCCTGCGAGCAGCACGGGTGTAAAGAACACCATATTCTCCGTCATATTCTTCGCCGCACGATCGGCTCGAAATACAGTCAAAGACGGTGCTGGGCCTCCGAGAGGCTTATCACGAGCGCCAGAAGCCCACAATAAGCCGGACAATGTGTAGAGTCGGGCTCCGAGAGTCGCTGCAACCACGATCATGAGAAGATGCAAGGCGGTCGATGCAGCGAGCAGTTGAAGATGAATCGCCATGGGGGCCCCTTGGATGGTGTCGGTCTTTTAAAGATAGGACTTTCCGGGCCAGTGTAACAAGTTTCCAAGCCAGCCCAAAGCTAAGAGTGCTGCTGAACGAAAAAGTCTCGCCAGCAGAGCCACTTCATTGTGTTGCGACAGTGAGCTGCGTACTATGAACCAGTACGGT
>JBGSRE010000479.1:0-3782 GCA_041737755.1 Oligoflexus sp. | reverse complement strand
TACGTCCGGCCATGACTTGCCTCCTTCGCTCTGCTTCGGCCTAAATGATCGATAGACTTACCGATATCTGTATTCCTTTCGGTAAGAATCCCGTCTTTTCTATTCGGTCCTGGATTTGTCATCCCAGGTCAAAGGTACCCTTGACCCTGGATGACAGCGATGGGGTCGAGTAGGGCTTTAAGAAATTTCGAAAGGAGTCAAATTATGAAGGCCATATCGAGTTTGATCACAGTCTCTTGGATATCGCTGCTTACAGCCTGCGGTGACACATCATCCCAAGATGGAGCCGCGAGCACCCCAGCCCAGGCACCACAGCCATCAGAAGATGAGACAAGTCAGTCCAAGACATTCCTGGGGTTTGTTGCCAACGCCTTTGACGTGACAGTCGACGGAGTCGCTTACAAAGACCTTGAAGACTTTTATACGAAGGAGATGGATGCCCTACCTGCGAAAGTTCAAGCTGCTGGGTATGATTCCTCATATAAAATCACCTTTGACGCTTCCATTGGTTTCAGTGATCTTTGGTACGGTATGCAGGTCTATATCCTAAGCAATAGCGATCACGGCTATCAAGGGCAAGCAGCAGTCGGTCGCAATGGATCATTTACTATCGATTTGCCAACGGCAGCTCTCAATGACTCGTACAAGGTTCGGGCCAATAAGCGAATTCGGGTGATTTTGAGCAATGGGTCCGATACCCAAACCCTTTGCTACAATTTCTCGGCCCGAGAAAAATCCGTACCGTTTGAAGAAACCAGCAAACCCATTATTCTAGATTCTTTCGACAGCAGTCTCACCAAGTACGATTGCCCCACGAATGAAAACAAAGATGGCCTAAACGTTCCAAAGAATACCGAAACAAAGCTTAAACCAGGCTTGAGCAAGGCACAGGTCCTCGGCGTTCTCGGGTCTGTGGGCCTGACCATCAAGGATAGCCAGACATGGTGTTGGGACGATGTCCAAACTAAAGAGTCGATCTGCTCTGCTCATTACTACTCCGTTTGTTCCTGTTCGGCTTCATTCAGCTCCGACGGCAAACTGGTCAGCACTGAAAATATTCAATCGAAATACCTCGAAATTTTAGCCTGGTAATAAAAAAAAAGAAGGGAGCTCGCCATGAAACACGCACTTTTAACAATTGGTCTTCTGTTTGGCATTGTGGCTTGCGGCGATGATAGCGGCGACAATGGGACTGTCGCCATAGCTTCTGCGACAAGCAAAGAGACCGCCGAAAAGCTAGAAACTTCAAGGACCGCAGCCGAAAAGTCTGGTTCAGCGAAAGGGGAAGCTCCCACTTCAACGTGTCTTTTTGATTGCAAGACCGATCCAATCGCAAAACTTTCGTTCGCTGTTCCGTTCGAAGTCAGCGATGGATCCTGCACTTGGAGTGATTTTATAGCGATGCCCTTAGCTGATGGCTTCGGGGTTTTGGCCTGGGGCGATTGCAAAGAAGGCAAGCAAGTCTACTTCTTGAGCCTCGACCAGACAGGCCAAGTTCAAAGCCCGCACAGAGTCGTCAGTATGCAATGCTACAAGTATTTTCATGAAGTCACCGGTTTTGCAGGAGCATCCGATGGCGAAACCATTCTCTTTTCTTACTCTTGTCGCCCTAAGGCTGGAACAGCTGCTGCTTATGTCGCAAGTTTAAACATAGCCTCAGGAGTGATTATAGCTGATAAACAGTTCCTTTCCGAAAACTCGAGCTGGTTAAGCGATTTTACTATGAGTATGGCCTATAACCCAGAAGCCAGAGCATTCGGCCTCGCGCTGCGCAACAACTTCTATCGATTCAACTCAATCGGAGATCAGCTAGGAGGATCCGTCAATACCTATCTGAGCAACCCTTCGCCGTTAGTACAAAACCTTGCTGGTCAATGGTATATCTTTTCCAGGAGTCCTTATGGCAGCACGGGGACCTGTTCCAAAATAAACACAACTGGCAATCTCGAGTGCGATCGCAAGACGCTGGACCGATCCAATCTCTTTTTGACAACGACCGGCCGCATGCTCTCGACTTCGTCAAGCTATAACAAAGCTTGGAATGTTAACTTCGAAATCTCAAGTTTCAATACCGACACGTGCAGTATGAGCAAACCTCAAGTACTCGGATCGGATGGTATTGGCATAAGTGACAAAATACAATTTGTTTTGCCATTAACCCAGGATTCGCATGCTATTCTTTATGAGGATTCTCAAACTGGGAATTTGAAGATATCTGTTTTCAAAAACAGTCTGACTGGGAGTTTGCAGTCCATCGTTTCTATAGCGCCATCCGTTAAAACTACTCGATCTGTAGCTATGATACGCGGGTCCGTCATCTATGTCTTGTTCCTGGACCAGCTTGGATTGCGCCTCAGTACCTCTTCCATTGCTTTGAACGAAGGACGGTAGCTATGAGATTTTCGCTCGGAACGCTTTTGACTTTTGCTTTGATGGGATGCACGACATCAGCACCTACAGATCTTGCATCCCCTGTCTTGTCAGACAAGCGTGAATCGGACGGCGCAAGCTGCATCAGCGATCGAGCGGCATTTCGCTGTGTGCAGTTTCACCGCAATTATGATGGCGACACCGTTACTGTGAGTATTCCTTCACTGCCTCCCCTCTTCGGCGAAAAGATTCCGGTTCGACTCTTTGGAATCGACAGTCCAGAAATCAAGGGGCACGGCCCCTGTGAGAAAGAGAAGGCCATTGAAGCCCGCAATCTGGTCACCCAGATTCTTGCAAGCGCCAATCGAATCGACCTTCTCAATCCGCTGCGAGATAAATACTTTCGCGTTTTGGCAGACGTAATGGCAGACGGCATTTCGATAAGTCAAACACTCATCGATCGCGGTTTGGCTGTTCCTTACGACGGTGGAACAAAACAGAAAATCGACTGGTGCCGTCATAAGCCTTTAAAGGAGTAAACTAGGAATTCCTGGCAAGCCGATCTGAATGATATGACTTTTCGTTATGTAATCGATCTGTTACTGCAATAGATCTGACGAGTCATTTAACTAGCCTGAGCTGATGATTCATTCGAGACTTTCGTTATACCCTTGTCGACAGGAAACCCTGCAGGCTTATAAGAATAGGATCACCCTCAATAGCGGACATAAGTTCTTCAACGGACCGATGAGCAATCTTCAAATCGTACCAAGGAAATATCCTTTTTGATGATAAGCTCGAGTGAAGGGGCGTATCGATACTCAGCAGACCATCCGTGATCGTCCACGAAGCTTCGCTGCTGATAGTTGGCTGAAGCGTGATACTAAACTGTTGGCCTTGCACGCAAATAGCATTCTCGAAGTAGTAAACCTTGTTTCTCCTACCTTTCGCGTCGTGGGCCAATACCAAAACATGAGCAATCATGGCTCGCCTCCTTAGTCCAATAGACGGGGAATATTGAGCACATGAAGCTCCACTCGTGAATCAGCCTTCGCCTCTTCTAGACCAAAGGCATCACCATCCGTCAAATAGAGAATTCGCAGGCCTTTTTCCAGGCCATGGTCTTTCAAAACTTGAGTGTGATGATCCAGAGTCCACGCTGTACCCCCGCCACCCTCCATTCGAACCATCGAGCTTGCCGATAGGGACAGGGGCCGAAGTGCGACATCACAGGAATAGAGAGTCTTGATCAAGTTCCGTTGCTGCAGAAATCTTGCCGCGCCTAGCATCTGCTCGACAAATTCAGGAACCCACATGGACCCAGATGTATCCAGGACTAGGACACCCCACCCCGAGCTCTGATCAACCCTTGTTTGCAGCTTACCGGGCAAGCCAGACAGAAATCGATGCGG
>JBGSRE010000429.1:0-1699 GCA_041737755.1 Oligoflexus sp. | reverse complement strand
ATGGGTACCAAAGCTCAGTCTTCCTACGCTAAATATGTAGGGCCAAGGATCAGCGCCCCCGTTGATCCCAACACCGGCCAGACCATTCGCAGCAAGCTTACGAAATCGATGCAACTCTATGCGCAAAAGGAAACCAAGGGGAATATCTTTCCGCAATCCTGGAAGGATGGACTGCGCTTTAATATCGGCGGTGGCGCGAGTGCTAGCAGCGGTCCATCGACGGGCAATGGTTACATCCATAACGGCAATCCGGCAATGCTTTATGGTTTGCGGCTGACCAATATTGAACCCGCCCAGGAATCGATGAAGCTCGCCAGCAACGCCATGGATGACTATGAATTCCTCCGCTATGCACCCAAGGCCCAGCCGAGCTACGAAATTGGCGAAGTTTATCCCGATGCTGGTGCTCGCAGTTTTCCCACCAGTATTCCCAGTGGAATAGCGGCACCTCTTACTTTTTGGGAAGTGCTGCCGCCCCTGCCTGATTTTAAATTCAGTGGGCGTATGGCGCCACGCGGCCTGCCGGGTCCGGGCAGCCCACTTCCTCCGCAATCAATTTTTCTCGATCAAAATCAGGGCTACTATCAGATGGAAGCGCAGATGACGGGTAACCTGAAGCAGGAAGCTGTCGTCCATCGCTTTCGTGCCCCGCTTTATGGGAACATGAACTATCGTCAGGAGCGCAACAAGGATTGGCAGTTTACCAAAAGCACCTTTGAAAATATCTATGCCAACGACCAGGGTTTGGCTGTTCATCTGGAACGCTATCACCTGGAACGTCGCTATCAACTGGGCGTTCACTTTCACAATGCCTTGCGTCACCTGCAATTGTACGCCCATATTCCTGACAAGGCGCTCGAAAGCGAACATTTCTGGCGTCAGCATCGCTGGGAAACCAGCTTTGATTTACGATTTTAATCGGCACCTTCCTCCTCTTGACCGAACTTTCGTTCCCAACTAAATTGGCCATAAATGCCAAAATTAGTGGGGAAAAAACATGACTCTTTCTTCATCATCGATGCCGTTGCCACCCTCGGCTGCAAGCTGGTATCCGCTGGATCTCTATCATTTCTATACCGATATCCTCGGTACTATTCAGCAGAACTATCGACAGCACGGGCGGGTTTTCCGCTGGCGCACCTTAGCCCCTGCTACCATTTTACTTGGCGCAGAAGCCAATCATTGGGCTTTGGTCTTGAAGCAAAAGCAACTCTCTGCAGGACTCGCCTGGCGGCAGGCCATTGGTCAGCTGTTCCACGGTGGTCTTATGCTGCGTGATGGAGCCGATCACCGGCAGCAGAGAAAGCTACTGATGCCAGCTTTTCGTCAGGAAGCATTGCAGTCCTATCTGACTCAATGCGATGGTCTGATCGATCTCCACATTCGGAATTGGCCGCTTTTCTGTGACGACATCTATTCAAGGCTCAAGGAACTCACGCTGGAAATTGCCATCCGATCGTTCTTTGGAATTAGTCAGCCGAAGGATTTGAAAGTCTATAACCAACTTATTACCGATGTCGTCGCTGGCTCTATCAGTTTCAATCGCCTGCCTTTGGTGGGGCGTATCTATCAACGGGCGCTTGATTCGCGGCAAAAATTAGTCGCCTTGCTCCAAGTTCTGGTTAAACAGCGTCGTCAGGAACCGACCGAGGATATGATGGGACTGCTTTGTCAAAGTCGCGATGACGAAGGTCGCACC
>JBGSRE010000408.1:0-1945 GCA_041737755.1 Oligoflexus sp. | reverse complement strand
GGCCTCGATCCGCTATCAAACAGAGCATGGCATGGGCGGGGTGCTTCGCTGCAGACGGGGTTCGATCAGTTTATCCGTCACAAACCAGCCTGCCAGCATCACGATAATAGCTGATGCAGCCTTAAAATAAAGGTTATGCGTGATACCAACGTTATAGGCAGGATCAATAATGTGCGCAGCCGTCGTCGCAAACCCAGCCAATGCTCCATCACCACCGGTCGGGAAGAAACCGCCGCCGAAGCCGCCTGCAACCCCAGCAAAAGCCGCGGCCAGTCCAGCGATGGGATGCCTGCCTACGGCGAGATAAAGAGCGGCAGCCAAAGGTGGAAGAATGATATAACCGGCGTCGCTGGCAACCGATGAATTGGCCCCAACTAAAACGATGACGGGCGTGAGGAGTCGCTTCGGGGTCGCGAAGGCTAAGAATCGCATCAGTGCACTAAAAAATCCGAAGCGTTCCGCAAAACCAATCCCGATCATGGCGACAAAAATCAAACCCAAAGCCGGACTGCGGGTGAAGTTGCCAAGCATGGAAGAGAAGAACCAATAGACGCCTTCACTGGTCAGAAGACTTCGGGGTTTCAGCGTATCGCCCTGCGGCACGAGCTTGCGTTCCACAGTGCCATCGGCCGCTCGAACGATTTCCATCAGCGGTTTTCCCGCCGCATCCACAATCGGTTGACCGCTCGCATCCAGCATTTGAATCGTCAGCGGTTCGAGCTTCAGCGGTTGCACTTCCCATTGGGCCCAAGTGCCGATCCCTGACAGGAGAAAGACGGCTACTGTCAGAAGGGCAAAGAGTATCACGGGTTCAGGAAGCATATTCCCCACCCGTTCGATGGTATCCAAGATGCGTTCCGACCTGGAGGCCGGTTTAGTATTCGCTCGATCCATAGAACGTTCCTTTTCTTCAATCCATGGCTGGGCTGACTCATATTCTTGCTGCGCGGGCTGGGGGCCAATCTATTAAGGGAAAGATGAGTAAATCCTAAGAAAGGCTGAATAGCAAAGCCAAGCCGCCATGATTGCTCGGAAAATGAAGTGGGATAGCGCTCCGGGCCCAGCCTGAGGCTGCAGCCCTGGACTGCTAGGCAATTGAAGCGGGGCAGAGGCACGGGCACCCGCGGCTTTGCGGCTAGGCACGGATAAGAGTCACTCGATGCAGACCCGGCGAATTGCGTGAGGCCTTGCAGGATAATTTTGAAATGCAGAAGACAATGCTATTTGAAAATATTCGAGAAGCATAAAACAAAACCCCCGACAAAGACGGGCTCTGTTGCATCTGCCAATACCAAAGGTCTATCATGTGCTACGAATCACTGCATCTTATGGAAAGTTGAGCAGGAGCTGAACCCAGCTCTGTATGGGCCGGATTTATGCGCCCTTAGATTTTATCTTCCACACACATAGCCCATAGGCCAAGCAACAGAATCCATCAAACAATGCCGCGATATGCAGGCCCTGGAACATCGGGTGCTGCCAATTCATCGCGACCAAGAGCACGAGTCCAGCTTTTTCGATCATCGCTGCTGTCATCACTGGGACGCGATACGACTCACGAAACGCAGAGTAAAGGAGCAGCCCGCCGACACAAGCGACGAGCAGACTCCAATGCTGAACAAAAAAAATGGCCAGCGGTTCGTCGACGATTTTCGGCCAGTATATTGGTCCGACCATATACTCCGGCTGGAAAAACCCGATGATGGGGGAAAAGGTGATCATTCCAGTGATGAGAAGAAAAGGCTTGATAAAGCGGGCGAATGACATCGTGCTATCCATGGCAAGTTGATAAATCGGATTCTCGTAGCTCATCCTGCCACGAAACGCTGTCTCTGGAAAGTCAAGGAGCCCGGCTAGACCACTTGCTCTGCAAAGTGCCATCTCTCAACAAAGTCCCAATAACGCTCTTTTGACACACTATCCGACTCTAGCTCAAGAAGGCCAC
>JBGSRE010000402.1:0-3849 GCA_041737755.1 Oligoflexus sp. | reverse complement strand
GTCATATCGCAATTGTTCCGCAGGATATTGTGATTTTTCAGGGATCGATTGCCTTCAATATCAATCTAGGTGACGAACATGTCAATCATGAACACATCGTGGCCGCAGCACGATTTGTTGGCGCCGATCGCTTTATTGAACAGCTCCCCGGAGGCTATGATTTTGCAGTACGCGAGGGGGGCGACAATCTTTCCCAAGGCCAAAGACAGCTGCTGGCCTTCGCCCGAGCCATCGCCAAAGATCCACGGATTATGATACTCGATGAAGCGACCTCATCCGTTGATCCTGCCTCGGAGGGTCTCATACAAGAAGCCATCGAACGCATTTTCAGCGGTCGAACTCTAATTGTCATTGCTCACCGTTTATCAACCATACGAAAATGTGACCAAATCCTGGTTTTGGATCACGGCGAAGTGGTGGAAACAGGTTCGCATGAGCAACTTCTGTCTCACAAAGGCAGATACTACGATCTGCATCAAAAGCTCGAGACCGAAAACTCTTAACGTAAAAAAGGGGCCTTAAGTGCCCCCTTTTTTACATTCGCATCAAGTTCTACTTCTTATCGGATTTGCTCGGTGGGTTCTTGTTGTCACTCACCGCTTTTTCGGCCTTGCCGGAAGCCTTCGCTGCCTGAGCCAAGATTGCTGGGAGAGCTGGCTGACCTTCCAACTTTTGCTTTTTCAGAAGCTGAACATAATCAGCGGTGATCCGCAAAGTCTCTTGGAGATAAACATCATCTTTCAGGGAGAATTCTGCTGATTCATTCATCAGCTCTTCTTCCTTATCCTTGCTTTTTTCTTTGTCCTTGCCGTCTTTAGTCTTGTCTTTTTTGCTATCCTTGGACTCGTCTTCCTTTTTCTCTTTCAAGGATACCCGAGAGCGCTCTTCCTTATTCTTCCGGAACTTCTCGATCTCTTCTTTGATTTTCTTGAAATCTGTGTCCACGGCAAGACGCAATTCCGATCGCTTTTTGAGTTCGGGAACAAAGGGCTTTGTCAAATTGAACTTAGTATACTTGGCCGTTTTGATCTCTTCATAGGGAAGAGCATAGTCATAGAACTTTTCGCCGACTTCGAGCTCATCGACAATACTGGGCAAAACCAAGTCCGAATTTACACCCTTAAGCTGGGTCGAAGCTCCTGATGCACGATAGAACTGATTGACAGTGACCTTGACCGCACCCAACTTTTGGGCCAAATCGTTTAGGTTTTGCACCGTTCCCTTGCCGAAAGTATGGGAATCACCGACGATGAGCCCACGGTTGTAATCCTGAATTGCTCCGGCAAAGATTTCAGACGCTGAGGCCGAGTGACGATTGATCATAACAACCAAAGGTCCGTCGTACCAGGTGCCTTCGTCCTGATCGTAGTATGTTTCGGTTTCACCATTGGATGCTTTCACCTGAACGACTGGACCAGCTCCGAAGAACAGGCCAGCGGTACTGATCGATTCATCCAAGCCACCACCGCCGTTGCTCCGCAGATCGAGAACGACCGCGTCGACACCTTTATCTTTCAAAACTTTCAACTGCTCTTTGGTGTCATTGGAAGAAGACCGATAATTTTTCAGCCGTCTTTGTCGGCCTTCGAAATCGATATAGAAGGAGGGTAGGGTGATGACTCCCACTTTGAGATGCTTAAGCTTGCCCCCTTCCTTGGTATCGACTTCGATCACATGCGACGAAGCCTGCTGCTCGGTGAGTTGAATCTTTTCCCGGGTGATGGGGACGATCATTTTTTTCGAGGTATTGGACTCTTCTCGCAGAATGCTCAGCTTGACTGTCGTACCGCGAGCGCCACGTATCTTTTTGACGACTTCTTGCAAATCCATGTCGATAACATCGGTCGTTTCGCCATTTTCCTGGCCCACAGCGATGATTTTATCGTTGACCTTGAGCATCCCACTTTTCTCAGCAGCGCCACCTTTGACTAGATTGGCAACTATCGTAAAACCGTCTTCACTGCGCAGACTGGCGCCTATACCTTCCAACGACAGGCGGGTCCGAATGCGGAAATCTTCCAAATCTTCTGCCGGCATGTAGCTGGAGTGAGGATCGAGAGCCGAAGAGTAGGCATTGAGAAACACCCCATACACGCGGTCTTTGGTCAAATCGTTGTGCCGGCGCACGACCAGTTCGTAGCGTTTTTTAAGCTTTTCTCGGGCTTTTTCTACGGTGTCCACGCTCATCTTCAGGTTGAGCAACTGGAATTTGATCTGCTTGCGCCAGCGGTCATTGACATCTTCCACAGTCTTGGCATAGGGAGTATTTTTGCGATCGACATTGAGGTATTCATCGATGGTGAAGTCGTATTTTTCATCGATAGCTTTGTTAACGAACTGACTTCTTTCGTTAAATCTCTGTGTATACCTGTTCATGATTTCATCGATCACGCCACAGTTCATGTCCCGGCCGATCAGATCATCCAAGCGATTGGAATACTTGGCGGTAAAATCGTCGATATCAGACTGATAAAAATACATTTTTCCCGGATCCCAGGCTTTCAGGAAGTTATCCAGGGTTCTTCGAGATATTTCATCCGTGAAAGAATTGTAAGAAAAATGCATTTTAAAATACAAAAGAACCAGCTGTCTCACCTCTGAGCAGTTAAGCGCTGATGCTGTGCCCGAGCCACCGAGCAGCAGGACGGCCAGAAGTGTTGTTCGTAAGTACCGCCCTAATCTGCTTGCTTGAAATGGCATTCCTTCAACCTCCCAAGAAATCCCCAACTGTCAGTTCCTGCCCTAAGAATAAAGCAAGAACCGAGACCCTGCTTCTTCGAGCACATCAGCCTCTGGCTTGGTTCCGATGTGCGAACCTGTCCATCATCACCCATACCGGAAACTGATCAGAGCGAAACTATTTCTATCAGTATAGCAAAACGCTCTTATTTCGTATGGATCATTTTTACACAGCAAACAGGCCATCGGCAGAGACTGCCTAGGTTATAAGCTAAGATCTTTGTACCAGCAGTCTATCGATTAGGGTATGGAAAATTACAGAAGAAAATGGTGAGAAAAACCAAAAATTAAGAGACCGCGGACGGGATGACCCGTCCACCTTCGGTCACCAAGCAGTGTGCGGGGATGATTTCAAACGCTTGTTACGCTTAGCTGGGATCGAAGTCGAAACCTGACTCGCGGCCATGTTCCATGCATCACTTGCGAAAGCTGACTCGGCTGGTTTGGAAGTTGGGGCGACAGCTGTCGCCAAACCGGTGACGGCCGAGTCTTCATCTTCGCTTGCAGAATCGTCACGGTAGAGCTTCTCTTCCTCGACTTCATACATGCGATGGGCGGATCGACGGCGAAGGATAAGGACTAAACAGGCTGCGAGGAGGAACACACCGGCGGCCGAAGCACCGTAAATCATGTCTTCATAACGCTTTGGTGCCACTCCCTGAAGATCGGTTGAGAGCATGGCGTTCCAAGCCTGGGTCATCAATCCTTCGTTGGATTGAAAAGAATCAGCCAAATCCGTATAGGTCAGGAGCGCTGAGTTTTTCGACCCCGATAGAAAGATATGCATTTGGCTCATGGGAAAGCTATTCAATTGAAAGGCGGTATAAATCAGAATTGCATCGGCTTTTTGCCGGTAGTCGATGAACCGATGTTCCAGAATTTGAAAGTCGGTAACACCTGGTGCCTGGCCGAAATCCATTTCAAGTTTCTTACGCAAGGTAAGAGCTTCCGTCTCATCAATCGGCCGACTTTGATGCATCACGGCTACCGTGATGTTGGGATTGTAAATGGGCTTACTAAAGTCTTTGATTTTTTCGTCTTTGGGAACCGGCTGTAAGACTAGCGTCTTACCACGATAGTTGGAAAGAATCTGCCAGCCTGCAGGAGGCG
>JBGSRE010000379.1:0-6194 GCA_041737755.1 Oligoflexus sp. | reverse complement strand
TTACCCCGGTACCTGGTACTGGCAGGTTAAAAACAGCACAGGTGGCAGTGATGTCCGCAGCTTTAAAATTTCCGCTCCTGCCCGTCGGTCATTCCCTGTCACGCAGCCAGCTAGCGGAAGTTCTATCTCTGGCAATGGTGGGGTAGTATCCTGGCAGGCCGGTGAAAAAATAGCTCGCTATTCCGTAGAATTTACTCCCGCGGGCCAATCTTTCGCGGCTCCATCCAATCGCTTCGGAGCTTCTGGAACCAGCGTCGCCATTCAAGGCGTCAGTCCAGGAACCTACGATCTGCGCGTCGGAGCCTTTTCGGAAGTGGCCGGCCGCTGGGAATGGCAAGTTATCAAGAATGTTACTGTCCAATAGACTTGCAACTCCCTAGGAAATTCCGTAAACGCTTTCTTTAAGAAAGCGTTTTTTATTTTGGGGAGAAATACTTGAACAAACCAGCTTTACGCAAGCAGCTCTTACAAAAGCGACTCGAACTTTCCCCTAGCGAATGGCAGAGCCGAAGCCTGCAAGTGGTCGATCAATTCAAGGCTTGGCTGCATGGGCGTTGCTTTGACAACTTTATTCTCTATCGAAGCTTTCGCCAAGAGCCTGATCTGAGTTCTTTGGTCCCGTCTTTGGGTTGGGACAGATGCTACTATCCCAAGGTCAGGGGCAAACAATTGGTCTTCTATAAGGCCCCAGTCGATGGAGTCTTTCTCATTAACAACTGGGGATTGGAAGAGCCACCCGAAGATCAAAGTCCACCTTTAGACGTCCATGCAAAAACTCTTTTGGTCATCCCTGCTTTGGCGTTCGATCGAAATTATTTCCGCTTAGGCTATGGCGGCGGTTACTTTGATCGCTTTCTCGCGCACCATTCGGTGGCCACAGTTGGCGTTTGCTTCGATGCTTTCATCTTGCCTCAAATCCCTGTTGAACCGCATGATATTCCTGTCCAAGATCTGATCACAGAATCTGGATTTTCCTGAGTCTGGCTTGGTAATTCTGATACAATGAAAACCGTACTCAGAATAAAAGGGGGTTTTCGGGTGCTTCGCATTGCCACCATCTTCAGCCTGATCATGTGGCTGTTAATGGGAAGTCTCCATGCTCAAGTAGTCACCCTTGTCCCTAAATTATGGAAAGGTGAGGCCCTGCAAAAAGATGAAGGCCTCTTTTATTTGCAAGGCACCGTGATCGATTCCGATGGCAAGCACCGGGGAGGATCATTCTCCTATATCCTCTACGGAAAAAATCAGCAAAAAGCCTATAGTTTGCAATTTGATATCCTGACTCTGGGCCAACATCCCGATAAAGTGTGGAAGCTTAAAGAAGACGAGTACCAGATCACTCAGATTCAACATATTGATTCGGTCGGTAAGCGTTGGAGTTGGGCAGGGCCTTATCGATCCAAATTGCTCGTCAAAAGTCGAAGTCTTTCCAACTTTGGAATTTGGTACCTTGTGCAACTGAAGCAATCCGGACAGCTAAGCTTTTTGATTAAAAACAGTAAGAATGTTTTTAGCAGCACTAAAACCCAAGGCAGCATCGCCCGTGTCATCGACGGGCTGTCGGGGCAAGAGCAGGCAGTGTTTGAACAGAAAGCGGCTGCCAAGCAGGGGGAACTCCGGGCCGCCTATCGCTTCTCACGCAGCATCGCCATGTATTACAAGCTTAACCTCTTTCGCCAAAATCAATTCGCTCCCTTGGTGATTGGTGTCATCCAAAGTAATGATGCCGATATTCGCAGCTGCTATACAGATTTTCTCGACAGAGGAACTGTCGAGCAAGGCCTCGTGAACTATACCATGCTGCTAAGCAATCAAACCCATAGTATAAAAACCTTAAAAGTGAAGCAAACCGATATCAAGGATGAGCGATTTATGGAATGCTTATATTACAAGCTTATGGCGCTTAGTTTTCCAGTAAAAGAGAGCATGATAGGTGAGCTGACTTTAACTTTTAAGATTGTCGGCACCTGAATGGAGGTTCTTGAATGAGCTATTTCAGTGAAAAACTACTCAAACGTCGCCTTTCCAATTTCCTTTTGCAGCCTCTTCTGCAAACCCGGATCGGGGCCTACTGTATTCTTTTGTCCTTTGTCTTTGCTGGAATCATTGCCATGATCGTCTACGTGAACCTTGGCCAACTTTTTGCTTTCATCATCGAGATGACCGATGCGCCTGATGAAGTGCAGACCATCATCAACAGCTATCTGTCGAGCATCCAAACCTGGATATATTTAACACTCGGTGCCTATATCGCAATGGTGCTGGCTGTCTCTGTATGGTACACCCATCGGCTGGTTGGGCCCATGGTTGCCTTTAAACGCCATTTCGAAGCGCTGGAGCAAGGTAATTTCACTCATAGAACGAATCTACGCAAGAACGATGCCTTCCACGAAGCGGCCAATGTCCTGAATGCAGTCACCGAAGCAATGGGTGTAAAATACGGCGATAAAACCCCTCGTCCCTAAGCGAATCTCCTGGCTTTTGCAAGTTCCCAAAAGAAGTTCTTTTTAAGTTAAAACCCTTTCGATCCGACAACTTGTGGACTCCTTGCGCAACGTGTGTCGAGGATACTGGCTCCACCATCCATGAGTGTCGGCCGAATAATGCTTTGCAGGTTTTTGATTATCCTCTGCGGACTGTTAAGCTCAGCCTCCCTGCAGGCAAGCGCTATGGAACCTTTCGTCTTCAACTCTGCAATAGAATCCGCACCATTAATCGAACATCTGCATTACCTAGACAACCGCGATCACCGGTTTTCGGCTGAGCAAATCCTCCAAGGTCTCGCGGACCAGGACTTCAACGCCAGCAACTCCTTTCATCTGATGCTGCCCGTATCGAACGTTCGTCAAGCGGGAGATTTCTGGCTGCAATTCGCTATCGACAATCAACGGCAAGAAGACGCCATTCTGGTCATAGATTACGCGACAACCCCCAGTGTTTCTCGGATTTTTATCCTCAAGCCAGACGGTTCACAAATCGTCCGGACTTTGACCATGGATGGTGATTTGCCTCGAACCAAGCGCCTCGTTCCGCTTTCGAAAGGCTCCTGGAAAGTCATGATCGAAATGTTTCCAGATGACTTTTCTCTGCCATTGGCAAGGCTTGATATCAAGACCGTGAATGACTTGACTGGCAACGCACCAGAGCTGCATTTTCTCAGTATTTCCTATGGCATTTGTCTGGCGTTGATCGCCTATAATTTTATCTTAGCTCTGACCCTGCGCAGTCGGAGCCACGTGATTTATATCTGCTATAGTATCGCCGTTTTACTCTACTATGAAGGCCGCTATCAGGTACTTGCCGAGCAATTCAATTTTCCGGAACTACCCAAGTGGAGCCTTCTGCCTATCAATATATCCAGCTCTTTTCTCTTTGTTGTTTTTCTCTACGATGCGCTTGGTATTTCAAAAAATATGCCCGTCTGGAAAATACCTCTCCGAATCATCTTTGCCTTAGGCCCTTTGCTCATCGCCTACTCCTTTGTGGATAGAATGGCAGCGCAGAGGCTTCTCCTGCTATTTTTGATCGTCTTTGCTCCACTCGGAACATTTATAGGTCTCCATGCTGTCATCAAAAAAGTTCCAGGATCGCGGCTTTTATTGGTATCGACCATACTGCCAGGTCTCGGCATCGTTATCCACTTTCTACCAGCTGTGTTTTCCAGTTGGCTGCCGATGCCGCTGATAGCCAGCGCCCAAATCCTGGCCCTGGATTTGGAAATGATCCTGCTTTCCATGACAGTCGGCTTTAAAATCAATCGTGAGCAAGAATGGATGAGAAGAAAGATCGATCATGCTTACGCCGAGCTCAAAACGATTGTTTATCCCCACCAGGTGGAACAGATTTGGGACGGAAAGTCATTGAGTCAAACCATGCCATTAGGCATGCAGAACGCTTTTATTCTAGTGTTTGATGTGGTAGCCAGCAGTAAAATGCAGCTGAGCGACCCCAGGGCGTTTCTTTCAGGTATTTTCCGAGAATGCTCGCAGCTGCTCATGAAAAACTATCAACCAGAGTATCTCAAGGCCAATGGCTATCGAATCAAAGAAATGGGCGATGGTTTTATTTGTTCCGTAGGGTTTCCCTTTGGCAACAACTCAGAAAATCAGGCCGATCACAGTATCGAATTGGCTCATGAATTCGTCCGAATCTTCGAAAAACATGTGGAAGCCTGTGGCGTGGGACAAACCATTCAATGCGCCATCGGTATTGCCTATGGGCCTGTCGAAGCCTTCTATCCGGAATCCGGTGCCCAGGTCTATGACCTCTTCGGTCGGGGAATAATTCTAGCCCATCGCTATGAAAGCATGCGCGACATTATTTTTCTTCGGCTCCGAAAGAAAGATAATATCATCATTTTGCATAAGCCAGTGTTTGATCAATTATCTTTTACCCATCAAAGCACCTTTGTCGAGGTCGATCTGAAATCCTCTGACATCAAGGTGCGCGATGACGAAGAAGCCACTCAGCTCTTCTATCAACTCTCCAGCGGCCGTGAACAAAGGAAATTGCTGAGTGGCAAGCTTTCTGCCTAAATCCCCTCGGATTTTAATCATTATCTCCAGCGGCTGCTTCGGGTATTTTGACTTTCAAAATAGCCTGGTATTCATTTTTTAAATCGATGGCAAAGGCTTTGATACCCGATCGCATGCGGCAGAGCCAACTCGTGCTTGAAAGCTCACAGTTTTCGAGAGCCTGTTTCTGAATCAATTCCTGCAGCGATGCATCCGCATCCTCCTCCACAAGCAAATGCAAGCGACTCGCCAAAGCTTCCGAACGATCGGCGACGTCGGCGCGGCCTTCGGCCCGAATCAGCGCTGAAAATCCACCTTGCCGCTGACCCTGATCGGGGCCAAAAATTAGATCAACAAAGGCTTTGCTGTTGATATCCAAAGCCATCCGGGAAAAATGGGAGTAGGGAAACTCCTCTTTATTGAGACAAGGTGCAGGAGACGAGGAACAATACTTCACATCATGGCCTGCTGGCGCTGCAAGTTTATTGTTTTTGACCTTGATGTCAAAGAAGAAAAGATCTTCGTAAAGGGCCTGAATCAGATTCTGCTCCTCGGCCGCGTTGCCAAGGCGGCGGGAGATATAATTGTCTTCTGGCGTGCCCCAGGCTGATGAAAGCTTCTCGCCTTGGGCAAGCAAATCAGCCGCGACTGGCTTGAGATAGGCACAGCGGGATTGCCATTTTTGCTCGGAATTCAAAGCTTCCCATCGAATGGCCTTGGGACTGTTAGGATCACAAGAACTTTTCAGAGCGCTATCAAAAAGCAGATATTCGGTCGCCATCAGACCTCTTCTGTTTAAGTTTCTGGCCAGAGAATAGGCGCTATTTTGCCTGGCTTTCAGCGACTCTTCATCGATCTCGCAGTAATTGGCAGGATCGGGCCAAACATAAATACTCGATTTCAAGGTCCTAGCATTCTCCGTCAGCGGTCCAAGCTGAAAAACTTCAAAGTGCTGCCAAAGGCTCATCATATTTCGCCAGCCTTGCTGCGCTGAGGCTTGCGAATCAGGCGTCATTTGTTCACAAAAATTGCTGACCGTAGCTTGAAACTCCTCGGTCGAGCTTTTAAAAAGAGCGGCTTTGGTGGCGAGATCGCGACCGAGGCGAGCAAGGAAATCAGCTCGGGTGGTCGACATTCCGAGATTGAGACCCTTGCCGCTGCTGCTATCGGGATTCGGCAGGCTCGGCTGCGGTATTTCTGAGCCAGGACCCTCGATAGGTCCTGTCGGTTGAATGGGGGGAGGGTTGGGTAGGGTGTCTGATATAGGAGTTATTTTTTTGGACGAGGATTGGCTGTCACAGGCGGTGAGAGTCCAAGTGAAAAGACAAAGGCCGACTAGAAAACGCATGGGCTGACCTCAAAGGAAGTAAAAAAAGCTTTGGTTTTAATAAATGAATAGTAAAAGATGCCGCCTAAATGGCGTCTATCAAGATATTGATTATAGGAATCGTTCTCAATATATGCAAGAGTGAATCAGACTTCTTTGCTTCATTAAGGGGGAGATCGAGAGATACCGGTTTCAGCCGGGTCCAGCTAGACTGAAGAGCAGCTATTCACCGGGGGGAGGTTTTCAATGAACGCGGCTATCTGGATGCTCTGCATCGAATCCGTGACGAAGACGATCCAAACTGAACCGATGACTACGACCGAAAAAAAATACGCCGTGGAGCTTCAGGCCGG
>JBGSRE010000356.1:0-3187 GCA_041737755.1 Oligoflexus sp. | reverse complement strand
TTTCTGCTCTATAAGTGCCTCGGAGAATACGGTTGACGAGAGCCGTTACGCGCTTATAGCCATACGTTGGTCTCTTCTCGATAACTTGCCGGATCACAGGCAAATAGATCTCGTCATCGGCCTTTCGATAGAAAGCCATGTAGATTATCCTGGGTGATTTGTAGATCGCAGCTCTCGAGATACCGAGAGCGCGGCAAAAGGTCTTCAAAAACATGCCAAGGAATGCGCCAGAGTTCGGTGGATTCAAGCAAGGCATTGATGGCGATCAAATCCGAGAAGTAAATAAGGCCTTTGGAGGGAGTATTGAGATCAATGGTGTAGTTGAAACGGGGCTGGCAAATGCTGCGAACTACACAGGATTTTATAACAAATCTGCTGCGATTATCCAGAAAATTGCATATGGTCACCTCTTTGATAATGGGAATAAAAGAACTGCCGCGGCGGCATTCGAAATACTCCAGATAAGAAATGGAGTTTTTACCCCTCTGACTCATGATCAGATACAATTTGTAATCAATAAGGTGTCCACCGGCGAAATAGCCGGGATTGAAAATATAGCTCGTGCATTACAAGGTTTATGAGGAATGGATCATGGATAACAATTTAAAAAAAGTATTCGAGAAAAAAGGGCTAAGAGAGCCTACGTCCACTGATAGTATGGATTCAGTTCTTCCCTTAATCGAGCTCATAAGGAAAGATGGGGCTATTTTTATTTTTAAGGTAGATGGGGAAAGAGATCCCGTCGCTGGGGAGCGGCCTTATACTGTGATGGCTTCTGGGAAGAATATCCCAGAAGGAATTGTAAGGTGTGATTCTTTCGATCTTATGGACGGTATTAAGACTGTCTTACTTTTGTATTCTGAAAAGGTCTGGTTCAAAAGATAGAGAAAATCTTCTGCCGACCTTTAGCATTTGTTCCCTTGCAGAGAGAGTCACTCTTGCATGGGATCCCATGAGCAAACCCGAGAGCATCTTTGCTTTGCTGCCTCAATTCCATCTTCCTTCAAAACGATTAGAGCTAGGATGCTGCGATCCAGACATCCGAACTCGTGTAAAAGCTTGTCAATACGATCCGCCTTGCAGCGGAGTGGAAGAGTTCGCGCCATTTGCGGGAGCTTTGTCCCAAGGAGCATTCTGATGATTACTCGGTCTTCTTTCCGATCCCTCCAGGGAAGACGTCACTTCCCGGCTCCCGCTCATGCGTTCACCTTTGAGATTCTCTGAGGACGTTCCCGCTATAGGGCTGCCGGAAAAGGACAAGGTTTGATGTCCTCTCGCAGCCGACCTGGCAGCCGCCAGATCTAGCGAGGATTTTATGATTTCCTTGCGACCTTCTTTCACAATACTGTTTTCCGTAAAGCAGCCAAGAACGGCTGAAAGTGTGTCGCGACCGATTACAAGGTGCCCGCAAATTCGAAGCCAATAACCACGTCATGTTTGAGGACTAAGATGATCGAATTAAATCGAGTCGGAAGGATTAAAGAAGGCGATGATTGCGGGCAATTCATACGGGTAGAGTTTGATCCTGACGATACCGGCGGCTATTACATTCTTCAATCAACATCGCAAAATTTCGATACGCCTGAAACCTACGATGCATGGATAAAGTCAAAGTCGGATCTAGAAGCATTTTTCGCGGAGTCTTGCTGGGAGATAGAATGGTTGTAAACTGCGATAGATCGGAGTTTGTCGATGCCACATCAGAAATTCCCGAAGCCGAAACTATATGTCTGTCGAAGTTACATGGATCCGGGACTTAAATCGATCGAAATGAACTCTGACTTTAGAGAAATCATCGTGAATAAGCTGGATTTTACTAAGCTACTGATTCACTCAGCTCAGGGCACTTCGCTCCGTATCAACGGAGAGGTTCTTATCCTGGAGACGCCGGACATGGAGAATAGGGTGATGCTGGTGATTCCTCAAGGCGGGGTAGAGGTTGTGGCTCCCGAAAATGCCATTGCCTGATCGGCTTTATAGAATGCGTAGAGGGATACTGCGAGCAATCTCTAGAGACGCATGATTTGCTCGAAGAAGCGTGTGAAAAGACCAATAGGGGCATACAGGTTTCTGTAAAGAAATTTAATACCGTTCAGCAACACGGTGGCGTCTAGACCTACCTGCCCAAGGATGGGCACCTGCCATTGATCCAGCTTGCTCCGAACTCACCATATGACTTTCAGTTGCTAGCTGTCTGCTTGCCTGTTATCTAGGGCAACATCAGCTAGGAGACATGCAAATGGAAAAAGTTCGTCATACCCTCTTTTCAATTTCTCAAGCCTTTGGCCTGATACTATGTGTGGTCTTCGGGCTCGGAGTTGTCGGCTATTACCTCGCACCTGATGTGCGCTTATTCCAGCACTTACGAGATAGCTTGCAGTTGAGTTTATTGGGCAGCCTTCTCTATATGAATGGATCCCTGGCAAAGGAAAATATGAGACTAAAGGGAAAGGTATAAGGAGGCTGAAACTTCCAAAGACGGGTACCCGTCAGTTAAGGGTAATTTACCTCTCAATCCCTTACCCAGCCTGAGGTCAATATTTCATATTTCACTTCTACAGGAGGAAATTAATCCACCAAGGCTGCTGGATTTCGATCTTCCAAATAAGCGACCAAAGCCGCACGATCGGCTGAACGAAGCGTATAGCGCTGCTGCGTGGGTGGCGGCATTAGGCTGTCCTTGACCTCCACCAGGATATTCGGAGAGGCCATCACGGTCGCTGCATCCGCATGACAGCCAGCATAGATGCAGCTGCCGCGAACCAAAGCCAAGGCTTGAGTCTCATTGAGCAGGGACTTGGACGTGGTGTCGAGAACAGGAAGCGTTTCCGGACAAGGACCCGTCTTGCTCTCAAAATCCTTGATGGTATAGGCAGCGGCATCGAGTTTGGCCTTATCAACTTCTACGCAGCCCCAGGCTACCCAGAAAAAATGAACATAGGTGCCTGCACCTGAGGTGACGGCGGGCTGCCCATCAGCAGCCTTCTCCTTGGTCTCAACTGTTAGATTGTCAGGCTTGTAGTAGTCGAGCCACAGAGGCAATGCGGCCTTCAAGCGAACCGAACACATGTCTCACTGAGCCTTGTCAATCGTTTCATTTGCTTCTTCTATATCACCCGGATTAGGCTTCGGCGTTTCCTGACGGCTCTGTTGGTGTGGGTAGTACTGAAGTGTGACAAACAACGGA
>JBGSRE010000348.1:0-1543 GCA_041737755.1 Oligoflexus sp. | reverse complement strand
TGGCCTGGTTCAATGATCATGCCCTCACGCGCCACAAGGTCCGCAGCAGCGCTGTGCTCAGTCATATACCGTGGGGTGCAATCTTCATGAAATCGGAATTGGAACATGGTCAGTCCTTTCTTTCCTGCATTTTTTTGATTTCAGTAGCTGCCTTGGACGACCGACCGGCTTGACTCGTCCATGCCAGCTTACTGTTCTCCGGTCAGGAATCTATTTCATTCACCATAAAAAAAAGGGCCAGACAACGTCCAGCCCTATCGCAATTTTACTAAAAATCACTCAGACCGTAGGGCGTTTGCCCAGAGCGTCCTTGCGGCTCAACTTGATCTTGCCTTGGCGATCGACATCGATCACTTTGACCAAAACCTGCTCGCCTTCGTTGACTATATCGGTTACGCGGTCCACCTTGCGGTTTTCCAATTGGGAAATGTGCAAAAGTCCTTCCAAGCCAGGACGAAGCTCGACGAAAGCGCCGAAATCAACGACCTTCTTGATTGTCCCCAGATAGATGGCTCCAACTTCAGGATCTGCTGTGATAGCGCGGATCGCTTGTTTGGCTCGCTCGGCTGATGCTCCATCGGGAGCCATGATGCTGACCATACCGTTGTCATTGATGTCGATCTTCACTTGTAGTTCGGCTACCAATTTCTTGATAGTTTTGCCACCTGGACCGATGAGATCACGAATTTTATCTTCTTTGATTTTGATTTCAAAGATCTGTGGAGCGTACTGGCTCAATTCTGCTGGCTGGTTGATGGTCGCGATCAGTTTTTTCAAGATAAACTGACGACCTTCCTTCGCTTGAGCGAGAGCTTCAGCGAGGATTTTCTTGTTCAAGCCCGAGATTTTGATATCCATCTGCAATGCAGTGATACCTTCTTCGCCGCCGGTGACTTTAAAGTCCATGTCGCCGAGATGATCTTCGTCACCCAAGATGTCGGAAAGAACAGCGTACTTATCGCCTTCCATGACGAGACCCATGGCAATACCAGCAACTGGTTGTTTAATGGGTACGCCGGCATCCAGAAGAGCCATGGTACCTGCGCAAACAGTTGCCATGGAAGAAGAGCCGTTGGATTCCAAAACTTCCGACACCAAACGGATGGTGTAATTGAACTTGTTGGGATCAGGTAAAATTGCTTGCAAAGCTTTATCAGCCAGTGCACCGTGACCGACTTCACGGCGACCGGGGGAGCGTAAAGGCTTGGCTTCGCCCACAGAGTATGGAGGGAAGTTATAGTGCAGCATAAAGCGCTTGGTGAAATGTGCCTGATGGATAGAATCCATCCGCTGCTCATCATCTGCGGAGCCCAAAGTTACCGTTGCCAGCGCCTGAGTTTCGCCGCGAGTAAAGAGGGCCGAACCATGAGTTCGCTTCAAGACTTTCGTCTCGCAGGTGATTTGACGAATGTCAGTGAAAGAACGGCCGTCAATCCGCTTGCGGTCTTCCAGAATCATTTGGCGCATGGAAACATAAACAAGCTTCTCATAGGCAGCGCCCAGAGCTTTGCCGCGGGCATGTTCGCCTGCGGTGTTCAGTTCC
>JBGSRE010000493.1:0-3399 GCA_041737755.1 Oligoflexus sp. | reverse complement strand
GTTTTTTTCATCTTTGAAATTACAGGCACTCATCGGCACGCCGATAAGAGCCCATAATTTTGTGAATCCGCTGGTTTTCCGGCGTTATTGATTAAAATGTCGGCCGAATGCAGCCAATCGTCGAGGGATTCGATTATCTTCTGGCAACTTTCGTGGCTCAGCTCAGGGCCGCAAACCAACTCGACAACACACTCATCGTCCTATATTCTGATTTTGGACGAACACCAAAAGTCAATAATAATAACGGACGAGATCACTGGCCCTACGGTGGTGCACTTATGGTGGGCGGAGGAATTCAAGGCGGTCGTATCGTGGGCGCGACGGATGACAACCTGCGGGCGCTTGAAATCGATAGGACTACCGGTCTTCAGCAGACCGGGAGCCAGTTTACCTTAAGTCCCAGCAATTTGGGTGGTAGTGTCCTAGAGTTAACTTTAGGCGCCAGCTACACGACGCAGTATCGAAAGTACTTGGAATCTGTGCCAGCTCTGACCAAACTCAAAACCAGCTAATCCTGGGAAGGGTGCCTATCATGAAGCCAGTGAGGGCTTTATTCGCAATCGGTCTTTTGATGTCTGAACATGCACTGGCAGATAATGTTGAGGAGCGATCGTGGACGGTCACCTCTTTTTTGACTCCGAATCCTTTTCAATTGAATGCAGCGGCCCTGCCCACCGATAAAACCATAGTCGGTGGCTTGCGGCTGAATCGCAATGAAAAGGCAAGTTACATTGCTAATCCCAATAACAATCGTCAGACTGTTAAACATTCCGTGGAAAAGAAAGATGTAGCGCTTGGCTTTCTTTTGCCGTTAGGTGGTGCAGCCTTTGGCTTGTCCGTCGATGAATCGTCACGCAATGTAACAGGCCGAACGGAGAATAGTAACAACGATTTATTTGAAGAGTTCTGGATTCGCGACTACAAAATGAAGTTTGTCGTGGATCTTCTACCGGATCTTCGTGCCGGATTCACCTTTCGATATCAGTCTTTGGAATCAGATCTACTGGGATCTTATGGGCTGGCTGCTGCCGATAGAACCCGTTATAAGGGAACGATGTCAGGCTATTCCTTGGGTGTGAACTATCGAGTACAGAGTATATCGTTGGGTTTATTTACGGCTCCGCCGTTGCGAGGCAAGATTACCATCGAAGGCGAGCAAAAGATTATCACTGATCCTGGTTTGGGCGGGGTGGAACTCGGCTGGGCACAGTCCGATCGGCTGACGATCGGTCTTTCTGGTTTGAAGTGGTCTTACAAGCACGATGAGCGGGACGATGATGCCACGAGTCCCGATGATCAGCGCGATATCTTTCTTCGTGGAATTGATGTGGATCAATACTATCGCCGTACCTTAGCCGTTGGCCTGGGGGCAGAGTTTGCTATTTTGCCTAGCGTTGGTATCAAAGGCAGTTATGTTCGTCAGGATGGAGTCTACCTTTTTGATTCCGATAAA
This sequence comes from Oligoflexus sp., assembly GCA_041737755.1. Taxonomy (GTDB): domain Bacteria; phylum Bdellovibrionota_B; class Oligoflexia; order Oligoflexales; family Oligoflexaceae; genus Oligoflexus. The sequence goes on along the minus strand of JBGSRE010000493.1, from coordinate 1,946 downwards.
GTTCCGGGAGATGACAAGGATTCGGAAACGAAGGTTCGCAGTAGTGAACTTCGGCTGGGAGGCTTTATTCGCAATAAAGCTTTTTTTGCAGAAATACTTTTACTCAAAGCTTCCCGCAAAAAAGATCTCATTCCGCTTGGTCGCAACAATATCCGAGAAATGGGCAGCTACGAACACGATGCTAGTTCCACTCTGCTCGTTTTGGGTGGAGCCTTTTAACTTCAGAGTTTAGCCCGGGCGGGGAGATCCGCTGAGGGTGGATAAAGGGCAATACGCTGCTGGGTTTCCTGAATCTCCTTGTTGGATTGATCTTTCCTGTTCAACCAGATTTCAGGCAGGTAGACCAACGGCAAACCGGGCAGTTCGCTCATGAACTGCTTGTCGAGCCGTGATTGCAGGCGCAGCAGCTGGTGGAGCTCAGCATCCTTCTGTATATTCTCCAAGATTCGATCGACGACACTCTGATCCCAACCACCGAAATTGCTTCCTGTGTAGTTGTTTTCAGAATTGGGAATGGCCAGTGAGTGCATCAAATTCAGGGGCGGAGTCAAAGCAGGTAGGTGCCATCTCATGCAGGCCATATCGCGAAACCTACGATGCGGCAGAGTCTGCCGAATGTATTCCTCTTCGTTATGAAGGTCTAATTTTACCTCGATCCCAATCTTCCTTAGATCGTCGACGATAGGCTGATAAAGTCCAGATTTGAATCGTGACTCGGAGCAGCTAAACACGAGGCTTATCTTTTGGCCTTCAAGCGTGAGAATGCCATCTGAGGACTTCTTGGCCCCTGTTTGTTCCAAAAGTTGACTGACGCGCAGGGTTTGAAATGGATCAGCAATCTTTTCTCCCAATCTTTCCAATTGCGAAGGATGGAGGAAGGCAAATGCGGGACTTGCAAGACCCTGCATGGTTTTTTCGGCCAATGAACGGCGCTGGATCGCGTGATGCAAGATTTGTCGCAGTTGGGGATTTACCAAAAGGGGGCTGCGCATATTCAGAATCACCAGTTCCAGATCGTTGCTTGGTCGGCTTTGAATAGAGAATTTTTGTTCCAACTCCGGCGCGAGCATACTCAGCTCAGCCCATTGCTGCCAGTTGAGTTCTCCTTCCGCTGTCTGATCCAATTCCCCTGCCTGCAAAGATTTGGCGAGTGCCGGTAAGGAATTGAATGTCCTGAGTTCCAGATCTTGCGTCGGTGCCTCTTCCCAAGAGCCTTCGCGGTTGGAGGTCAATTGCCAGCGTTCGGCACTCGCGCTCTTGACCACATAGGCACCATAGTAAAGACCCGGATCCTGCAAGTTTTTCCACCAGGCAGTGTCTCTTGGGTCTTTCTGAAGTTTCTGAATCAACGAGGCTTTATGTGCTGGTAAAAGCGAGATTGCGAAAAGTTGAAAGGCATCCGAGCGTTTGTGAGTCAGCACCAAGCGGAGTTTATTTTTATTTTGTTTATCTATTTCAATACGGCGAATGGGGAGGTTGGGCTCTCGGCCTTTGCCATAGTCTGCTTTGGCCATTGTTTCTAGGGTGTACTTGACGTCCTGAGGGGTGATCGTTGTGCCATCCCCCCACTTCAATTTTTTCTTCAGTTCCAGCGCGACGATGAAAGTCGACTCGTTTCGCTCGTCGTCCTTACGGGTTTCGAATTCGGGAATTTCTTTGCAAAGGATACAAATAATCCGTCCGTCGTTTCGTACTGTAAGGAGGGGAGGATTGATCAACTGCCGAACTGCCGCTGAATCGCCGGAAAGCTGGTGCAGGGGATAGATGCTCAGAGGATCGTGTAAGGTTCCAATAACAAATGTATTTCCAAAGCTAATGGCACTGCTTACCAAACCCCATAGAGTCAAAAGCAATACTATGCTTTGACGCAGGGAAGTCCATGCGGCTTGAAAACCTTTTGGCTTGTATTGGCGCGTTGTAGAAACAAGCTCTTGCATCGAGGCGGC
>JBGSRE010000289.1:0-3866 GCA_041737755.1 Oligoflexus sp. | reverse complement strand
TGGGCGTTTGGTATGCATTTGGTGCCGGAGAAACTTGTGAGCAAGTGCCCAAAACCGACATCAATCTTCGGATGTCAATGAGTGCCGATAGAAGTAGCGGCAGCCAGTACGTGGCGGAAACTCGTGGCAGCCAATGTCAAGATTCAAACTGGGCGGGCGGTGGCATCGGTTTTCAATTCCTAGCTGAAGATCCTGGTCTTGGTGCAGAGACCAGCGCCTGTGCAAACGGATATGATGCCAGTGCTTTTAAAGGATTGAGTTTTATGCTCAAGTCCAAGGGGCCGGTTCGCTTGCAAGTTTGCACGACCGAGGTCACAGATTTTAACTGTCATGGCTACGATATTCCGGCCCAGGGCGACGGCTGGAGAACTATCACGATCCCATGGACTCAGTTTTTACAGGAAGACTGGGCACACGCTACAGAGACCGTGGCGTTTAATCCCGCTCACCTCAATAGCCTTCAGTTTAAAGCAACCTCGGCAGATTTCGCGATGGCTGTTGACAATATCAAGTTCCTGCAGGCTGAAGTCGAAGCCGGCACCGCGGGCCCAACGGCCTGGCGAGCTTTTAAACCGGATGAAATATACCGGGAACAAGTGCGAACTGAATACGAGAATTGGAAGGACCGGTATTTCGTCAGCTGTGGCGATGGCAGTGCTGATGTAAGGAAAGGCGGTAGGGAGGCTGTATCTGAAGGAACAGGCTACGGCATGCTTATGGCGGTGACGATGGGTGATCGCGAAGTCTTCGATCAGCTGACGCAAGGTTTCCTCAAGCGGAAAAATGCCCGTGGCATGATGAGTTGGCAGTTCGATGTCTGCGGTCCAAGCTGGGGCGAGAATGCGGCCACCGATGGGGATCTGGATATCGCGATGGCTCTGGTCATGGCTGATCGCAAATGGAAGTCCTATCGTTATCTGGCGGAAGCACTCATCACCTCATTGAAACAGTATGGTTCGTCCACCTGTGATAATCTCTTGGTCCTTCGTCCCGGTGATATGTGGGGCGGTTGCAAAGATCCCTCGGATCAAAGATTGAATCCTTCGTATTTCGCTCCAGGCTATTATCGAGTCTTTGGCCAATACCTGCCGAATCAGGCAGATTTCTGGAACCAGTTGACCAAAGATAGCTACGTTTTGCTGCGCCGCTACCAAGCAAAAATGGGCGGTCTCATTCCTGATTGGTCCCTCATGGACGGCACTCTGATTGGACCCTATGGTTACGAAGCCTGTCGTGTGCCCTGGCGAATAAGTGTGGATTATGCCTGGCATGGCAGTGCAGAAGCCAAGGAAATCCTCCAAGGCCTACATGACTATGCTCAGTCACGAGGTGGCCCTGCATTAGCAAGCGATCAAAATAATAGCTGCTTCATTGGTGGATTTGCTTTGACTGCTAATGCCATCAGTTCGGCAAAGTCGAATCTTTGGTACCGCAACTGGATGACGTCGGCAGATCCGAATGCAGGCGATCAAGCCTACTACCAAGGCAGTCTTCGGGTTCTTTATTTGCAATTGGCAGGAGCGCTGTTTGTGCCCAGCGCCGACACTATGGATCAGCCCACACCGCCTATTCCCGGCAAGCCTTTAGATCCAGCATCGCCCTATCCAGCTTGCCAGAGCAATCAAGGACAAGGCTTTGGATCGTCCTGGCAATCTGCAGGAAAAACCTTGGCCAAAGACAGTCCGGACTATTCCGATCGGTCTATCTGCGAAGTTGTAGCGGCATCAAGCGGCTCGTCCAGTATTCCTCTGTGTACGCAGAATGCTGGAAAAGGCTACGGTGATGCGTGGTTCGAGGATGGTGTTCGACTGGCCAAAGACAGTCCCGACTATTCGGCAACTTCGATCTGTCGAGTTCGAACGAATTGAAACTCAAAAAGAGGCCAGGAAGAATATTCTCGGCCTCTCATCTCGCCGTAGGCTTTTTTCTTAGCAAGAGCAAATCTCCTCTCTTTAGATGTATTGATTGGCATAGGTATTCTCACTGCTTTAGCAGCTTCAGAAGCGTTTTCGCTTGCTTGGGATCGTCGAATTGAAGTTCCTGCTATCATTCCGCGAAAATACATATTAAATGATCTCGGATATATTTTCGGAGGAGGATGCGATGATCCTGGATCAAGGCAATAGAGAAACGATGAAAAAGGAAATTGAGCGGATCCTCAAGCGTGATACTCGATTTGGTCCTCTGCATCATCTCGAGCTATCGGCGGATGATGAGCTGATGCTAGTCTGGGATAATGCCACCCTACGTCAGCGTTCCAAGGCGCAACAGGGGCCTTACCTCGCCTTTATGGAAGAAATTTCCGACTGCCTTCTGGAATTTGGCTACTGTCTCGCCGCCGAAGATGGCGCCAATGAACAGGAAAAAAATAATTATTTATTGATACTGCCTGAGAATGATGAGGATCTCTACGAAGAGAGTTAATGAGGAAGTAAGTGGGTTTAGCTTTTTTCTTTCAAATAGACTTTTATTTTTTCTGCCACTTCGTTTTTTTGTAATCCTCGAAGGGCCGTCAGGAGTTCCGCTGGCGCCCCACTCCTTTCCAAATTGGCAAGCAAGGTGGAAATCTGAGCATGACGTGCTTCCGGCTCGATACTGATAAGTTTGACTATCGTGAGTTTGATCTGATCATCAGAGCCAGCCAGCCTTATCAGCTGATTGAAAAAATCATGATCACCCAGAGTTTTTGATTTGTTTCCAAAAATTTTTTGCAGGAACTTCATTCCGCCTCGTCCCCCGAATTATTTCTGGCTTCACCATCATAATCCCTGACGAGAGTTCAAAGCAATTAACGTTGATGGGCTATGTGTTTGTTGGGCTTGCCCCTATGAGCTTTGGCTTTGTGGGCTTTGGCCTTATGATTTTTCGACTTATGTTGGGCGGTCTTTAGCTTTTTTTGTTTGGTATGCGAGGCAGCAGCATGAGGGCTCTTTTTGCTTGGCTTGGTATGGGATGAGAATGCCGACGCATGAGCCTTCTTAACTTGTCCCATGAGCATGCTGCCCAAAGGAAAGGAGGCAAGGCCCAGGATGAAAGTCAAAGGCAGAATAAATTTCTTGAACTTTTTGGATGAACGGGAACGCATGGGAAACCTCATGGGAGAGCAGCAGTAAGAAGATCAGCATCCGCTTAGCAGCGTCCTAATGACGCCTTAACTGAGTCATTTTTACGGCACTTGCTCGAGCTTGGCAAGTTCTTTTTGAAACCAGGGTTTAAAGGCAATAAAAACAATGAGATATACTCATGCTAAAGAGCCGATGGCAAGCACGGTGTGCGGGTCCGTATCGGTTCTGACGGCATCGCTAGACGACAGCCGCGCCTTTAATTTTCCTATGTTCAGCTTTTATTATCAGGTAGCTTTCTGAAACAAATGAGCTCACACGGATCGATTTTTCAATGAGAGGCCGCTATATGAAAGCCCTTGTTTGCAGAGAATTCCAAGCTCTTGAGTTTTTGCAAGTCGAAGAACTGCCTTCACCCGTTGCTGGGCAAGGCCAGGTGGTCGTGACAGTGCAAGTCGCGTCGGTGAATTTTCCAGATGCGCTTATTGTTCAAGGCAAATATCAATACAAACCGCGTTTGCCCTTCACGCCGGGATCGGAGCTATCCGGGACGGTCAAAGCTGTTGGTCCGGGTGTCACTCGATTGAAACCGGGAATGGCCGTCATGGTCATCACTCCATCGGGAGCCTTTGCTGAAGAAGTGCTGGCAGAAGAATCGCAAGTGGTGCCTTTGCCTGATGGCATCGATATGAGTCTCGTCGCAGCTATGCCGATGACCTATGGCACCAGCTATCATGCCCTGAAAGATCGTGGTCAACTGCAGGCCAAGGAAACACTGCTGGTTCTTGGAGCGGGCGGTGGCGT
>JBGSRE010000280.1:0-2253 GCA_041737755.1 Oligoflexus sp. | reverse complement strand
CCATTGCCTAGCAGAATCTTTGCTTCCGTTTCCGCTTGCTCCAGAGAAGAAAAACTCCGTTCAAAGCGCTGCAAAGGAACCGGCAGTTTTCTATCCACCCACCTTTGGTGCCAGTCTTTTAAATTGAGTTCCACCGCTTGTATTAATGTTTCTAAAGCCATAGGTTTGGCGATAAAGCCGACCACACCCTTGTGAAAGACTTCGGCCATGGTCACATCAGCAAAACCTGAAACGAAGATGACTGGCGGACGCACATAATGCTTTTTACGAATTTCTCCCAGGAGATAAACACCGTCTTGTCCTGGCATCCGAATATCGGAGACGATCAGATCGATCGACTCGTTCTTTAAAATGGTCAAAGCTTCTGCCGCGCTATGAGCTCCGAAAACCTTATAGCCTTCATCTTCTAAATCGAACTGAATTATCTCACAGAGATCGACCTCGTCGTCGACGACTAGTATTGTTTTTGAAGAAGATTCGCTCATGATTGACGATACGCCCTGCCGAAAAAAAACTCTGTTCCTGCCACTGCAGTTGAGTTTCATCGGCAAGGCCACCGAAAGCTTGAATGGGTAGAAGTGTTTAAGGGCCGCGATCCTGAGCCTGGTTATTCAGCAAATCCTGCACCCAAGAAGCAATATTCTGACCACTTTGCTTGGTCTCATAGAATGATTTGCTACCGATGAAGGTATGCTGCGATCCAGCTTGAACAAAACTGGCAATACCCTCTTTCAGGTAATTATCCCTCAGACTTCGCACGCCTGCTTCAAAAACCTGCCCAGCGATACTAGGAATCAAAGGGGGTCGGCATTCATTAAGGCCAAAACCAAAGAAGAAGCGTAGGGTATTATCCTGCAAACTCATGATGATGCCTTTATAACCGTCTCCATAGCTTTGTTTCAGCCATTTTGCTAATTCCACCAAACCACCGCCTCGTTCGCCGCGACAGGCAGGGCAGTCTTCGGGAAGAGCCGCATCCACGCCCCAAAGATCACGAAATTTTTGTTGCAAACAGGGAGCCAACACGCTGTCTTCCAGAGGAATGCCACTATCGTCGAGCAGAACGGCTTTGCTATCGGGCCAGCGTTGTTTCACATTGGGCAGGTGGAAGATAGCACCGAAACCGCCGGCGCTGACCCCAGTGATCAGCACAGTTTCAAGATCGGGCATAGTTTGCTGCAATTGATCCAAAATCTTTTGCATGTTGCGGTAACCCATAAAACTTTGCTTGCCCGAGACACCGGGCACTGTGATGCCTTTCTGTGTTCCGGCGTAGATGTCGCCAGAACAATAGGGCACGTGCACAAAGTTCCAGCCACTGACTGGGTTGTCATCACGCTCCTGAAAGATGCCTTCCCTGCCTGGAAACTGGTCCCCAACAGCCTTGGGATTCTGGCCGCAGGTCAAACTGTTGAAACAGGCTCCCCCACCCTCCAGATACACTACCAGGCGTTTATCAAAGCTGCGGCGTCTGAGAAAGAAACCCGCCTCGCTTCCATCCCGGCATTCCGTTCCCGTAACCGCCTGCCATTCCCAGCTGACGGCTTCCTGAGCCTGGGCAAGCCCAGCTCCTCCTCCCATTGCTAAAGATACGGCAAAAAAAGACAAATAGACCCGCAAACGTCCAGCCACCATGATCCCCCCTTGTGGTTGCAGACGAAAACTGAAGACAATGGCTGGATCTTTTCCAAGGCAATTGGGCGTAGCCGTTGGAAGATATCAACAGTCTGTCTTATATTAAGTCTATTTTACATAATCGAATTAGATAGGTCTATGCAGAGGTAAACTGAACTTCGTATGAGTTCCCAGTTTAGAGGAAGAAATGTTTAAAGCTTTTTCTGGCATTCGGCGCAGTGACCAAATAAGTCGAGCGAATGATGCGTCAGTCGAAACCCGAATCGAGTCGCCACCTGACGCTGGAGGGTTTCAATCTCTTCGTTACTAAATTCGAGAACCTTATGACAGTCGACACAAATCAAGTGATCATGATGAGATTTTGGATCGAGAACTTCAAAGACTGATTTGCCATCAGCAAATTGCTTCTGATCCACCAAACCGGCTTCCTTCAGAAGGTTCAGTGTCCGATAAACGGTCGCTAGGCCAGGATTATGCTCGGTTTCCTTGAGTCGACTGTAAAGGTCCTCCGCACTCACATGAGAGTCCAGAGCAAGAAATTCATCGATAATAAAATTTCGCTGCCGACTCTGCTTTAACTGAGCTTTGGCGAGGTACTGATCCAGGCGATCCCAAAAC
>JBGSRE010000238.1:0-6847 GCA_041737755.1 Oligoflexus sp. | reverse complement strand
GAAGCTTGATTTTGCCCATACCACGACCCTGGAGGATGCCATGCGACACAACCCTTTTGTTATCGGACTGCTGTTCATGATTGCTTCGGCCTGTACCCAAGCTCGTTTCTCGCCAATCAGCGGTGAGGCACCGGTTTCTGCAACTGTAACGGAAGAACCCACAAGCGATTTGCCGAGCAGTGAGGATGCTGTTGCAACTGCGGGCAGTAATTCGACAGCGGGCAGCGATGCCACGGGCACGACTCCTGGTGGTATTTCGGGAGATAATAGGGTTGATACGGCTGAATCTTCTGCGGAAGATGACAGTAGCTCGGACACCGCCTCCAGCACAGATGAGTCGGATGAAATAGACCATCGAAGCAGTGAAAAGGGTTCCAGCACTCAAGGCGATGCATCGGCTATTCCTGCTGCAGAGAAAGGCAAGGACAAGAACAAGAAATCCAGCTCAGGCGCCTCCGACGCGTGCAGCAAAGCCCTTGCTATTCCGGCCGAGCGGATCAAGATTGCCGGCAGTGGCAAGGTCGTGGAACTCACCTCCAGCGATGCCCTGGCGGTAAAACTCACGGGCAATAAAAATACCTTCAAACTGAAACTGGCCAGTCCCGGTGAAGGCGCTAAAATTAGCGGAATTTGTATCTTTATCGCCGGTAACCTTGGCCAAATCAAAGTCGAATCCAACGCTAGTATCGGCCAGATATTTGTGAAACAACGCGGCAATCAATCTCGCGTCAGTTTCCAGTTTGGCGAAGGCGCAAGCGTCGATAGCATGAAGACCGATTTGAAAGGCAACAAGCCGTCCTTGACCATTGAAGGGGCAGGCAGCTTCGATTGCTCGAAGGTCTCGGGCTCAGGAATCAGTTGCCAACCGTAAGTTTTCTTTGAGGTTCGTGGCAGTCAAGAGGGGTGTTCCGGGCGTCGGGACATCCCTTCTTTGTTTGCGTTCCAGTCGATTCGTGCCATTGGATGAATGAGCCTTTGCTTCTCATTGAGGCTTCTTTTTAGATGGGGCATTCGTCTGTAACGGCACAATATAGTAGAAATAAACAAAGAAGTTACCAAAAACTCAGGAATAACCCTAAGCCTGCCGATTGAACTTAAGAATAACAATCAAGTAGGGATCTATAAACGCCATGCAAGTATTGCGGAAATTGAGCCAAGCATTACAGCATATGCTCCCCATGGGGCTGCTGCTGCTGACGGCTTGCTTTCCCAACAAACCGCAAGCCGTGCAATCGGACGAGACGAAAGAATCCAGTGTCGAATCTCTGCACAGTACTTCATCCCGATCCACCGGCAGTGATGGTTCGAAAGCAGCGAACGATCCCGTTTTGGTGGAACTGGGGGTGATCAAAGGATCGAACCAAGCCGCTTCGGTGTTCAGCCTCGTGTCCGTGTTTGATCAGGTCGACTACCGGTTGAGCGGCTGCAAGAGTGGCAACAATAGAATGGTGACGTCAGTTTCCAGCACCACCCTGAGTCTTTATAAATTCGATCAAACTTGCGTGATAGGCATCGATCGTGTTCGTATCGCAAGTGTCGACTTTAACTTGCCTGTGGGCGTGAACTTCAACACGAGTATGAATGCCACCAATACTTTGCAAAGCTCGACGGGCAAGCTCATTTTTATCAAAGTCGTGAGTCAGCTTCCATCGATTCTTACCGACTCGAGTTATAGTGTCAGCTTTATCGCCAGTGAAACGATTCAGGGTGTCGACAAAACAGTTCCCATCTATGAAGTGGGAATTAGCGTCGATCGTCCCGAAATTACTGAAGGCAGTGGCCTGTCAGCAACTTTTACCGTCCAAAGAGCTGTGCCTGCGATCGGGGCTTTGCTGGTCAATCTCGCTGTCAGTGGAACCGCCACAGCAGGCGTCGATACCTCAAGCATCCCTTTAACGGTTACCTTGGCCGATGGTCAATCTCAGGTGAACTTCGTGGTTTCGGTCGTCGATGATGATTTCAACGAGCCTTTGGAAAGTATGAGCATAGGGATCGGTACGGGCGCCTATCAGGCAAAAGCTCCTGCGGCCTCTTTCAATATCAAAGATGACGATGCAGCGATACTCCAGTTCGCCCCTTCGACGCTAAACTTCGGATCGCGCGCACTGAATCTTCCGCACATGATGACCGCGACTTTGAGCAATTCGGGCAAAGCACCTGCCACTCAATTGCAATTTCTGTCTGCACTTGCCGCACCCTTCTATTTTCCCGGTGGCTATCCCGGTGAAGGGGGCAACTGCGGCAACAGCCTCGCAGTTGGACAGAGCTGCACCATGACTTTCGGATTCAACCCGACCACGCTAGTGGCCTCCAGTGCGGCCCTGCTGCTGAGCTATGCAAATGGTGTTGATACCAGCACGGTGAGCCTCAATCTCCAGGGTACTGGTGCCAATGCCGGCTATCTCATTCTTGGTTCGGGTCCGCGGCTAGATTTTGGTCCTCAAAGAACGGCGAGCACGGTGAAAGAGTTTGTGCTTGTTACCAATGCAGGACTTGGCTCTGTCTCCGCCTTAAGTGGCAGCTTCAGCTCGACTCGGTTTTCGTACTTTGGTGGCAGCTTTCCCGGGACAGGCGGCAACTGTACGACGACTATCGCTGCTGGCGCCAGTTGCACGCTGGTCCTGGCCTTTACTCCCACTGCGGTCGGAGCCTTTGTCGGAACTTTTACTTTAAACTACAATAACGGAACGCAAGTGCTCAGCGCCGCCAGCAGCCTCGAAGGAACGGCTAGCAATTTGGTCGCGACCGGTGTAACGCTCACGACTGGATTAAACCAGGCCCTTGCCCTGCAGCTCCAATCCAGCGGAGCCTCCGGTGCGGTAAGCTATACCGTCTTGCAAACACCGCGCTTCGGAACCTTGAGCGGGACGGCACCGAATTTGACCTATACTCCCAGTTCTGGCTTCAATCGAGTCGATAGCTTTACGTTTCGAGCCACCGACAGCCTGGGTCCCAGTGCGGCGGCTGAAATACAAATTTTTGTTCGGCCTAAGGCCGTTTTTTTAGTCGCTAACCCAGCTTCATTGTTGGTGATGGACACGCAGATGAAAGTCCAATTGGAAAGTTTGGGTTTTGTCGTCACTATGGTCGATGACGGCCAAAGCAACTCGAACCAATCCATTGGCCAGGATTTGGTGGCGGTCAGTGCTTCGGTTGCGCCCAATTCGGTACTAGACAAGTATCGGGATGTGCGTTTGCCCGTTATGCTCTGGGAAAAAGGTCTTTATGATGATATGAAGCTGGTGTCTTCGAGGGGTATGTACGGCACGACTTCCCGGGTCTCGACTATTGATATCGTCAATAACAGCAGCGTAATTACCCAGGGATTAGCCCTTGGCACTCAAACCGTATTTACCAATACAGCCAGAATCAACTACGTATTGAATACTGATGTGAATATGCAAAAATTTGCAACGGTCGTTGGCGCAAGCAATCAAACAACGCTGTTCGGATATGAAACAGGCTCCTGGATGCCCGGCAGCTTGATAGCGCCCTCCCGACGCTTGGGAGCATTCTTTCCCAATGCTGATGGTGATTTTACCAGCACGGGTTTGAGCCTGATGAATGGCAGCATCATGTGGCTCATGCAAAATAAAAACCACTTGCTCTATGATAGCTTTCAGCGTGATGCCAGTACCTCTCTGAGCAATGGCTGGCAGGAGACAGAATCAGCGGCCAGCGCCTTCAGCCTCAATGGTCAGGAGCTGCTGATGCAGACCGATGACAATTTTTCTTTTGCCACCAATCGGTTTGCATTGCAGACTTCGGGAACACTGACCATGCGTTACTATCTAAATATGCAAAGGACCGGTTCGCTGGGGACGGATTACCTCGTGGCCATGCAACTGGGTCGATGCGATCTGATGGACCGTAATGTCACCAATGAATCGGGTGTTGCGGTCAATATTCTTTGGGGTGGAGTCAACGCGGGAATGGCCAGTGAATCGAGCCTCGGCTATCGACAGGCGAATGGAACGACGATGACCCTGGGTGCACTCAATGGTGCGAATTCCTTTATCGAAGTGGCAACTGACCTCACAAACCGAAGCTATCAGGTAACCAGCTCTTTGGGGACCAGCACTGCCATTCCCTTCCAAAATAATGTAGCCCTCGATTGCGTGAGGGTTGTCAGTAAAAATATTAACAGCAATTCCTTTAGCCATCGTAGCATCCATAAACTGCGCATTTTTCAAGGCAACTAATTGCCTGATTTCGCCTCCTTTCAAGGCAAATTTTTCTTAAAAAGTCCTTCAGGGTAAAAGTCTTTTCAAAGTAAAATTCGCCAGCTAACGGTAAATCCCATGTTCAGAAAATCACAAGATGGCTGAATCCTGAGGCAAATCCCCCCCTCTGCTAAAATCTTCAAGATCTCCCGAACCACAGCCGAAAAGTTTAGGAAGAAAACACAATTTGGATCGTGGAGAACTGGAACATGAGATTATTGCGTACGTTTTTAATAGGTCTGACTTTGGGAATCCTACCCGGTTGTTCCGGCAGCAGTTTTACCAAAGGCTCTACTCAATCGGCTGAGGCTCCTGCTGTTGCTGAGGAAGCGCCCCAAAACGGCGACCAGGCTCCAATGAGCCAGGACCCACTGTCGACCGATACGACCACTGCCGATGCCCCCAGTACAGCGCCGACGGTGCTAGCCGGGGATATTCCGGCTTTGAATGAGTGTCTCAAGCAATGGGTCACCAATCCTTTCACTCCGGAAGAAATCGCCAGGCCTTTGGTCATCAATATCAATGACAACGTTAACAATAATGCGATTATCTTTAATGACAGTAAGGTTACCACAAAACCTACCCTGAGCTTGGTCAACTTCAATATCAGTGTTGGTAACAATGGCGAGCTCCAATTTCTCAATCCCAAGGGCTGGTATTGCTTCAACGTCAAAGCCAAGGTCATCAATAACTTCGTTATCACGGCACACTGTGACACTCATGTGGCGATCGTTGCCAAGCAGGCTCAGAACGATAAGAACTTTACTATCCAACGTCAGGGCACCTGCCCTCTATGAGGAAAGCAGTGGCATCGAATTCCACCATTCTCGCTCTTTTGATGGCTTTGGCCGTTTTGGGAGTGGCTTGCAAGCCAGGCGAACAGGCAGCTTCGGCCCGTAAGGTTTCGGCTAGCTCGGATAAAGAGAATGCTGAGTATTCCAAACATGATGAAACGCTTGCCGAGGTCACGGCTGATTTCAATGTCCCGGTCAGTGGCACCAACCTTGTCTTTTCCCTAGGTTCCGAAACCAACCTTCTTGAAAAACTGTCAAAGTTTTTAACAGCAGTCTTAGTTTTAACGGCCTAAGAATTCGAATAAATCCATTAAATCTGCACCTTATGATTGGATTCGAACTTGCTCTAACCCGTCCAGACGAAGCTTTGCGCTGAGTCAGAGACGTGAGGGCAAGTGAATGGAACAGGATCTGGAGCAGAGTCCGACATCTGGCAGGAAAGCTTTAGCGGAAGTATCGTCCCTTGAGGGGATTCGGATTAAAGCTCCCCAATCGTATCGACCCACAGTTCATATCTGGCAAACGAGTGACCTGGGTCAAAACTCTTTACGATTCAGCAATGATTTGCGTCGCATGCTGGATCGCGAAACTGTGCGTCGGCCTGTGCAGCGCTTTTTGAAACGCTTTATGGATATCGTTCTGGCCGGCTTGGCTCTCATCCTTCTCGCACCGATCGCAGGGATGATCATCCTCGCGATTCGACTCGACGGCCCTGGCCCTATTTATTTTACGCAAAATCGAGTTGGTCGGGGCGGACGTCTGTTCCGCCTGCATAAATTTCGAACGATGATCACCAATGCCGAAGAATTGAAACAAAGTTTGATGGAAAAAAATGAATTGGATGGACCGGTTTTTAAGATTAAGAATGATCCCCGCGTGACGCGTGTTGGTCAAATTTTACGGAAAACCAGCTTGGATGAATTGCCTCAGCTTTGGAACGTCTTGATTGGTGATATGAGTTTGGTCGGTCCCCGCCCGGCCCTACCTTCCGAAGTGCTTCAGTGGGAAAAGTGGCAATGCCGACGTTTGGTCGTGGAGCAGGGGTGTACTTGCATCTGGCAGGTGAGCGGTCGGAATAATCTGACTTTTAAAGAATGGATGCGAATGGATATGCAGTATGTCTACAACTGGTCGCTGTGGCTGGATATGAAGCTGATCCTGCTCACGATCTGGGTCATGCTTACCGGCAAAGGCGCCTACTAAGCCGCATCAACTTTGCAGAATCGAAAAGGGGCGTAGGCCCCTTTTTTTATGGAGAGGGAAGATCCTTCCTGGCGGCTATCCAGGAATCAACGAGCCACGTGACAGCCCAAAGCTCTTCCGTTTTCAGTACGCCGCCAAACGGCAGCATCACGCCTTCATTGCGACCCACAGTAATCGTCAAGGCAATCTCGGTCGGCTTGCGACCGTATTTAATCGGCCATTCATGAAAATTGGTGGGGGCGACAGGCAGGCTATCCGCGGCCGGTCCATCACCACGCCCGTCGGGACCGTGGCAGGTCTGGCAATGGAGTTTGAAAATCGCTCGGCCCTTGTCCGGTTGGTTTTTTAAGGCCGCGAAAGTTTTCTCTTCCTGCTCGAGAACCACAAGCTGAGCCTTTTCCCGAGGCGTGGCTTGCCAAACATTGCGAATTTCTCCCGAAGGCTGGGCCGTCAAAGGAAACTTGGCGTGGGTTGTGTCTTGAGGCATGGCGGATGCTGGAGCTGCTTCCGGGGCTGTCTCGGCTGGTTTTTTCTTGGTGCAGGACATGAGCTGTAAGCCTAAGCAGACAGGAATGATCCAGGCAGTGCGCATATGATTCTCCTTATGTATCAGAAATTTTAAGGCCA
>JBGSRE010000484.1:0-2353 GCA_041737755.1 Oligoflexus sp. | reverse complement strand
GGAGATCCCCAGATGCTTATCCTCTATCGGGAGGCGAGCCATTCGAAGTCGAGGCATCCTGGAAAAGCCAAGGGAGATCGATCCTTACCTTTTGCCAATAAGTGGTTGGGAGTTTTCATGCAAGTGATATTCAAAGCCTGTTGGATTTCTCTTTTGGGAGCATTATCGCTACCGCTTTTGGCGATTACTGACTTCCAACCTGTGACTCTGCCTTTTACTCAAGATCTTAACATGCTTAAGGCTAGCCTAACGCTGCCGGTGACTGATAATTTGGAAAAAATCAAGATTCCCCCCAGGAAGCTAAAAATTCGGGCTTTCAATCCCAAGAAAGATGAGACGGTGGAACCGATCAGTCTGAGCGTTCCCCGATCGCAAACAGGGCTGACTGAACTGAGCAAGCGCCTAGCTAATCAGGGCAAGGCTAGCGAACTGCAGGAGCTCCTCTTAGGTCGGATTAAAAAGCAGGGCCCAACGACTAGGTCGAGTGTGAGGGTCGAGCTATTGCCTGAAGATTTCAAGATGATCAATCTTTCGAGTCTGAGTCAGGAACTTGCTAAAGAGCATCATGTCGTGACGATCAAATCCAAAGAGCTGAGTGTCGAGAAGGATACTTGGAACGAATTCCGCAATCAGTTGAGCTACCTGCTGCCGCGAGAGCAGCTCTCGCGTTTAGCAAAAAAAATTAAGACCGGCGTTGATCTGCAGCTGGACGACGACCTTTTGCCTGTTTTTGCGAAAAGAATGGCCGGCAAATTTATTATCTACCGGGGTCCAAACTGCTTTCATGCTTCGCTGGCTTTCTACGACCAGCATTTGACCCGTGCACCCTCGGTCAACGTCAAGGAAGAAGAAGGCTATCATAAGTCTATGATCAACTATGACGAGCTTTGGCGAGTGATCAATGGCGAGTTCTATGAAGTCGATCCGCGCAGTACGGCGCTCAAATATGGCGATTTACTGGTGTTTTTTGGGGTTCCCCAAGAATCGTCACGGCAGATCAATTTCAAATGGATTCGGCACACGGCCGTCTATCTTTTCGGACCCTATACCTTTTCCAAGGGGTCCAAGTCGCCAAATACGCCTTATACCGTGAAAACCTTGGAAGAAGAGTGGTCAACATGGCGTCAGTTGACCCAGAATTTGGGTGTAAAAGTCTATCGTCGACAGCTTAATGTGTCATCTGGTCAATTGCCGATCAATCGAGATGACTGGATTTACTGATGGCTTCGCATTGCGGTTCCTTCCTGCCATTTTCCCCCACCGAAAATCGTTTCCTTGGCCCGCCAAGAGTGGTAATAAAAGGCCCCTGCACAGGTAAAAGGTTTTGGGCCGACACCTGATCTGGCCGCGCCAACTCTTGGCGTTCAGGATCACACCACTGAAAAGAAAGCCTATGACTTTACAACAAAGCTCGAATCGCCCAGGCGCCAAGATTTTTCGGAGTGAACGCTGGAAGAACGATCACAGCAAAAGCTTCCTCACGAAAAAACCTCATGCTTTTTCCAATGATAATAGTTGCTGCGGCACCCACAGCAGCATCGATGGCAATTACGAACAAAGTCTAAAAGATAAGTATAGTGCGGCTCTGCAAAAGTTTCGCGACCAGGGCTTGCTGGAAGGAACCAGTGTCATCGATCCCGTCGCTTCACCCCGTTCTACAGGCTATCGCACCCATGCAAAGCTTGCAGTTCGGAGGGCGAAAGAGATGGCTATCAAAGCGATCCATCAGGATCGATTTGCGATTGGACTCTTTCAACCGCAAACTCATGACGTTGTGCCAATCAAAAATTGTCCGATGCATCGAGACTCGATCAATCGATTGCTGCCCGACTTGCAGGCCGAGCTGGAAGCTTCATCGCTGCAGCCGTATTGTGAAGAGACTCATACCGGCGATCTGCGCTACGTAGCGATTCGGGCCTCCCACTTAACGGAAGAGGTGATGCTTACCTTTGTCACGCTCGAAGAGACGGCCAAGGTTGAATTGAAGGCCATGGTTCTGCGATTAAGGCAGAAAGAACATACGATCGTCGCGGCTTTTCAGAACGTCAATCCCAATCGCACCAATGTGATTTTTGGTTCATTGACCAAAAAATTAGTCGGTGCTGATGGACTCCGGGAGTCACTCTGTGGACTGACCTTTGAAATCGCGCCAACCAGCTTTTTTCAAGTAAATCCCTGGCAGGCTTCGCTGATTTATCGCCGGGTCGAACAGTTGGCAGGCCAGCGAAGTAACGCTGCGGTTGCCTGGGACCTTTACTGTGGAACGGGCCAGATTTCACTCCTGCTCGCTCAGCAAGGTTTTCGGCCTTTGGGAATCGAAGAAAATCCGCAGGCCATTCACGATGCGGAAACC
>JBGSRE010000201.1:0-5465 GCA_041737755.1 Oligoflexus sp. | reverse complement strand
GTCGTAGTAGCTCGATACCGAGAGCTCACGGAAGTCAGGCCGAGTCAGAGTCTGACTGTAGGCAAAGCGGAGCTGTTGACCTTCGACAAATGCCCAGGTCGCATTTAAGACAGGCAAAAGGCTGTTGCTTTTGAGCTCGGCTTTCTTGAAAGGATCTTGATTATCAAAAGAATCCACACTGTCCACACTTTGCAGCGATGATTCACTGCGCACACCTGAGGTCACTTCCAGAGCATCGGTATATTTGTACTGAACCATGCCGTAGAGGGCATTCAAATCCTGCCTAGCTTCATAGGTATCCGACGGCAAGGTGAGTTCTTCGGCGAGCAGGTAACTTTGCCCTCTGGTTTCATTGTAGCGCATATTCTCCGGGGTATAGATGTCTTCTATCGACTGAACACCGAGAGCCTCGGGAATATTTTCACCAGCATTGGGCGTAAAATAGAATTCCCGCGACCCGGAATTTCTTTGCCGTTCGATGCCTAAGACTCCGGCTTTTAAATTGACCTGGTTGTCATCATCGGTAAAGACATTGGCGACCAGATCGACCTGGGCTTCCCGCATAGTCTCTGTATTGTCAAACCACTTGCGACGCAAACGGCTATTTTCCGATTGCTCATGCACAAAGCTCGCGCCCCGATCCGTGTAGCCATAGCTGCGTTGGTCGGGAATTTCTCGCTTGGTCGAATTCAATCCCATACGCCAGCTTAAAGAAACGCCGCCATCTTCTGTCAGGCTATGTTCTCCAAAAAGCTGCCGCAGGGTTAGTTCGCGTTCCTGCCACTGCAGTCGTGTGGTGCGCACATTATTGCTAGCGGCACTATTATTGAAAGAGTTGGAGACATCCACGGCATCGGTGGACTTGCGCAGCACTCCGAACAGACCTCGGAATTTATTGGAGCCGACATCAGCACTCAGGGTACCAACCGCCCCCAGCTTGACTGATCGTTCCGAAACATCGCCGCGCTTGCCTTTCAGGACGGAACTTAAATCACTGGAAAATTCGTTTTGAACGCGTTCATAACGCTCCCACTCATCGCCATAGGTCATGCCCAGTGAATAGCCTAGCGGGGTCCCGCCGAGAGGAATACGATCGCCAATAGCAGCGGAAAAGGAACGATTGATAGGAGCGCTCTGCTCCTCTACATTATAGATCTTGGGAAAGGCTTCGCTCAAGGCTTCACGCTGTGACCCAGATAGTCCGCTGGTTTGGGTCAAAGGCTGATTTTGCACAGGAACAGGCAGAGTTCTCTGGCCATTGTCCAGCCCCAACCAATCTGTTCTGGAGTGCTGGTAGGTATTAACCTTGTCCGTAGAGTAGCCGGTACCCATGGAAATTCGACCTTCAAATTTGGTGGGAATGGATTTGGTCCTCAGGATTGCCGCTCCGCCTCCAAATTCACCGGGAAGATCGGGTGAATAGCTTTTCTGGACGACAATGCTTTCCAGCACTTCGGAAGGGAAGAGATCGAACTGCACCTGCCGACGCGCAGGGTCCGGACTGGGAACACTCAGACCATTCAAAGTCGTCGAAGAATAGCGTTCACCCAGGCCTCGCACATAGATGGACCTGCCACCAATCAATGTCAAACCTGTCACGCGCTTCATGGCCGCTCCGGCATCGCTATCACCGGCCTTGCTGATCTGTTCCGAACTCAAGACATCCTTGACCTCACTGGAACTGCGTCTTTCATCCATAAGGGCTTTGGTTGATCCCCGCTTGATACGCTTGCTCGTTACCTGCATGCTTTCCGATTTAGCTTTGGTTTCTGACGGTTTGGAGCTCTCAGCTTTTTTCTCGATTTTTTCCGCCTGGGCGAATACGGCGAGAGGCAGACTCAAACCAAGCAAACTAAGAGTGATGATAAAGGTCGAATAAAAACGCATATGACACTCACTTTAACAGCGGTTAAGCCGATCGATTTTAAGTTTCATTCAAAGCGGGGGACAGACCACATCGCCCACCAAAACATCATCCACGGCCGCATCCCAACAGCCATCGAGCACAGCTTTGGGTCGAACGATGCTACACCAGAGAGTCCGGTTGAAAGTTTTGACCGGCGCGTTTGCAGCCGTGGTATGCAGGGCCAAAACCTCTTTGAAGTAATCCTTAAGACCCAGTTCACGAAGTTCCTGAGTAGACGAATCTTTTAGTTTTAACGGTTTACTCGAGCAGATTTGAGCCCCATAGTCTTTGATTAAGGCCTGGATGCTATCGTTGCGAGCCTTTGCCGCCTGAGCCGCTTTGGTTGAAACGGCTGGCAAGAGGTAATGTAAGGAGTAGCCCAGAATATTGAGGTCTTCTCCTGTTTGACAAATCGGGATCACCCGATTGATGTCCTGTACCTCTTGAAATCCTTCTTTATTCACCAGATCCTGGTAGGCTTTTGCCATATCTAGAATGGTCTTTCTCTGCTCCATTTGGGCTTCAATTTCATCATTGAGGAAGGAATTCAATCGCGAGTCATAGCGAATTTGAGCGCCACTGTATTTTTGAAAAGCAGATACCAGAATGGGTTGACTCGCGGCCAATTGAAAAGGAGAAACCAGATTCAAAGCCGCATCACTGATATCAGGATTCGCACCATTTTGCAGAAGAAATTCAATGAAAGAAAGATCCGACTGGCTCTGCAAGACCGCGTAATGCAGAGGCGTCATCCGGGTATTTTCTTCCTGTGCGTTCAAATTGATTCGTCGATTGGAACCGGCTCGATTATTCATATTGTCATCAGCTGATCGAGTCGCCGCGAGCTCGCAGGCCAGTCGAAGCGGAGGATCAATCGTGCCTTGCTTGGCGATAAATTGCTTCATCAGAGCCTGTTCATTTTTTTCCGCAGCAAGATGGAGGAGACCCCGCCTTTTGCCCTGATAGGGGAAAGAAATATTCGGATCCGCACCTTGATCAAGAAGACCAAGAATCACCTCCAACCAGGCTTCTTTAGCCTCTGGTGCTGCTGCGAAATATCGAAGACTGACAAGGCCTAATGCGGTCGTTTCCTCTTGAGGAAAAACTCGATTGATCTCATCAGGATAGTATGTAAGCCAGCTGTTCAGACCTTCTTTTGCCTGAGCAGAATCACTGCTACTGAGGGCATCTGTAATGCGCAAGGCATCTTCAGCGCGACGCGAAGGTTCGACCGATGCATTGTCTTGTTTGCTGCAAGCGACGGAGATAAATACCATGAAAGAGCAAAGGGCACGAGTTGACGTTTTCATGTCCTGCCTACCTTATTTTATGCATAGCTTGAATCACATTTAAAAATGGGGCCTTAGAAATCCTCTAAAGCCCCTTTGGACGATCAATTATTCTAAAGATCTTTCAAAGACTTACTGTCCAGCCTTTGGTCCAATCAGCAGTCGTACCGCTCAGAGTTTCCACGGCACCAGCAAAGAATGCTTCTTCAAAAAAACTATCAACACTGGAAAGATCGACGAAAGTGCTGAAAGCTGGGGAATTTTCATCCTGAACGGCATAGCCACTCAGCATGGGGTCCTGAACAAGATTCGTTCCTGATTTATTGTAAAGATCAGAAACCAGGAAGGGATCTGTTGCTTTGTCATCAAAGGTCTTCAGACATTGCGCGACCACACCGTTGAATTGCACAGCGCCAGCGTTGAAAGTCTCATCATCGTCAAGGTTGAGGCAACTGCTGGTGAAACCGGTCAAGATCGAATTGTACAAGGCAACACCCGTGCCGCGGCGCAGCAAAGCAGCGTCACCTTTCTTGGGTGAACCGCCTATGACGGTCAAGTTTGCCAGAGTTGGCTTGGAACGAGGCGCAGCTTTATTATCGTTGACATTGTTATCAGCCTCGATGCCGTTGTTGCCGTCATCGCTGAACTGCTTAATCAAAACAAACTGAGCTTTGCCGGTCCAACCAAAATCCCAGTCAAGTCCATCATCTTGGGAACCAAGGATGACGATATGCTTCAGATTCACAGTTCCGCCGAACATTTCAATACCATCGTCATTAGAGCCGACGACTTGGACATATTCCACAGTCGTTCCGCTGCCAACGCTATTGAGTGTCAAACCATTGAGTTCGTTGTCAGGAGAAACTTCAAAGCCTGGATATTCGATGCGGAGGTAACGAATGACTCCTGAATTGTCATTGACGATCGTCCCACCGTAGCCCGCTTCGACTCCGCCTTCTGGAGTGTTTTCACAGACTGCAGCCGTTGGATCCTTGCACTGATTCAGAGTAGAACGGCCGTTCACTACCAATCCGCCCCACTGACCGCGGGTGGTATTGCCTGGCGAGAAACCAGTCATGACTACCGGCGCCTCTTTGGTGCCGAGAACAAAAATCTGTGAAGCGCGACGAACCGCAAGAAAGTCACGGCCGTTGCTACCACGAAGAGTGGTGCCAGCTTCGATAGTCAACTGGGTACTTTTGCCTTCATTACCAACATAAACTGCACCCTGGAGCAGGTAGGTATTCGCTGCAGTCAGTGTCACATTCTGCTCAATAGTCCCAGAAAGTCCGCAGGCTGGTCTGCTGACAAGGTCGGAACCAAGCAAGCCATTAGGATAGCTCGCTTGCAGATCCAAAGTGCCCTGGGGGCAGGCTGCGAAAGCAGGGATTTGCCAAATAGTCATCATACCCGCAGCAAGAATTCCCTTAGTGAACTTGGAAGCCATAGAGTCTCTCCTAACAAAGTTAAAAGTACCGTGGTTCAACTGGGGCGTGTTCTACTACGGTGCCCTGAGGAACGTCGTAAAGATTTCAACAATTATTTCTTAATTTTTGACCAAGCGGACTGTTCCTTACCAAGTGGTCTAGACAAGTCCTAATCGACTTATTAACTAAAAATAATAGGACATATGAGCATGGTAAAAGGCTCGCTGCTGGGATTCAGATCGGGCCTCGCGGTCTTGGTGCACGCGGGTCCTTTGGCCCTCAATAATTCATCGAAGGATGCTCGCATCTTTAAACCTCTTTCATCCGCTCTTTCTTTTCCCGACTCACACTGAGCAGCAAATTCCACCCCATCTTTCCCAACTGGAGAATTCCCCATGCGCCTCTTGTCCAAATTTTTCTGCCTTGCTATCAGTCTGCAAATTCCTCAGTTTGCCTCAGCAGAGGAAAGCTTTAAGTTGGCTTTTGGTTCCTGCAATCGGGCCAATCGAAGCCAAGCTATTTGGCAAGTGATAGCAGCTAAAGACCCGGCCGCTTTTCTCTTTATCGGCGACAATGTTTATGCCGACACGACAGATGAAGCTCAAATGAAGGCCAGTTATGATCAGCTGAGCAATCAGCCTGAATTTAAAAATTTCCGGGCTAAGGTTCCCGTGTTTGCGACTTGGGATGATCATGATTATGGCGCCAATGATGCAGGCGCAGAATTCCCCGCCAAAGACATGGCGCAGAGACTTTTCTTAGATTTCACGGGCCAGCCCAAGGACTCGCCTCGACGCCAGCAAAAAGGCGTTTATTCAGCAGAACGAATGCAATGGAACGGCA
>JBGSRE010000154.1:0-8266 GCA_041737755.1 Oligoflexus sp. | reverse complement strand
CTACCCTAACACAGAAACTTTAGAACGCGAAAGCAAGAAACTGGGGACCGCGCGCCAGTAGCCACAGGCTTCCTGCTGCCAACGCGATGATATAACTGGTACGATCTCGCAGAGCGAAAACCAGAGGATCGGTTGTCATTTTTCCCCGATAAGCCATGAGCCAGAGACGGCTCAACCAGTAGAGGAGTATGGGACACAGGGTCCAGAGTGCTTCTGGATAACGCAACTGAACAGCAACTCGGGAATCATTTAAATACAAAGCCAAAACCAACACAGAGAGATAGCTACTTGCTACGCCGAAACTAAGCAGCAATGGCAAATCCGAAACCAAATAGCCGCGCCGCTTATTTTTCTTTTCTTGATTTTGCTCTAGCAAAATAAGCTCGGAGCATCGTTTCAGTAATGCCAAAGACAAGAAAAAGAACAGAGCAAAAGTCAGAAACCATTCAGAAATAATAGTTTCCGTCGCCACACCTCCGGCCAAAACCCGCCAGGTATAGAGCACGGCCAAGACCACAATATCGGCCAGAGCTACTTGCTTGAGTTTCACAGAATAGAGACAAGTCATTGCAAAATAGCCTAAAACCACCCAAAAATATGCCACGGAAATATAAAGTCCGATGCCCAATCCAAAGGATAAGAGCAGCGGCGCTAGGCCCCAGCCACTGGCAATTGACAGAGTGCCTGCTGCAAAGGGCCGCTTCTTATTATCCGGATGCTGGCGATCGGCCTCAATATCGAGCAGATCGTTCAAAATGTAAACGGACGAGGCGATAAAGGAAAAGGAAACAAACGCGAGAAGACAAAGAATCCAATTGAAGGTATCGAAGTAGCGGTGCGAGAGCATGGTCGGCAGAAAGATGAGCAAATTTTTAGCCCACTGATGAACTCGCAAAGCTTTCGCATAGACCTTGATACGAGGGGGACCGAAACGAAATTCTTTTGCCACTGGAATAATTTGCTTCACTTCACGGGAGAAAGCCTCGCTATCACTTACCAGCCAGGCGGTCGAAGCTTGCCGCCATACCGCTTTATCAACTCGACTGTTGCCGGCGTAATCAAAACCTTTGATGCCGAATCGTTCCAACAACCGATTAGCTTTGGTCGTTCCCGTCAGATTAGTTGAAGCATTGGATCCATAAGTCTCGCTAAAAATACCAAGATGATCTGCTACCTTCTGGGCAAAATCCTGATGAGCGCCGGTGGCCAAAATCAGTGTTCGACCGCGCTTTTGTTCAATGCGCAAAGCTTCTAGGATATCTAAATTATAGGGCAATCGCGAGACATCACTATCATTACGCTCGTAAACTCTTTGTTTGAAATACGGCAGTCCTCGCGATAGCCAGAAGGGCAGTGCAAAGAGATCAAAGAACCGTCGACGGATCACCGCACAAACGGATTCCAAGAGTGAATCGGATTGCAATAGAGTGCCATCCAGATCGACGACTAAGGGTCGCTTTTCCTCTTTGGCAACGACCATGATGTTGGGACTGGTCACCATCCGATCCCATCCTTAACGAGGATTAACAGGCTTCTTCTCCACAAAGAAAAAGAAGTCTCGGTTGTCTGGATATCCAATGTATCGGGGGACATTGCCTTTAAAGCGTTCGTCGAGAACCTTCATGCCTTTCACCAAATGCTGAGGTGTTTGATCGCGCGATTTGTTTTGGGCATAGAGACTCATATAGGTGTGTTCCAGCGCATTCATATCGAGATGCATCGCGTAACTGCAGCCATAGGACTGAAAAACCCGGGCCATTGCCGATGGAGTCATACTCGAGAAATAGCCGTAGATCAGAAACTGCCGACCTTTGCTTTCCGCTTGGCAAACACCGGCCCTAAGCGTGCGAAATTTTTTATCCTGAGATCCAGACCAATTACCCAAGGTCCAATTGCTGACCCATTTGCCTGGCACTGCCTGACGCGTAAGCTCATTCCAGTCGATGATCGGCACACCATTCTGCCGAATATGCCGCATCGAAGCTAAATTCAAATTGTCCTGATCATTCCAGGTTTTCATCTCAATGCGACCATCTTTATAGACGATTAAAGTGGCGAGATCTGGCACGATACTGCTCAAGACCACACCATTCTCCATAAATCCATAGTGTGATCCTTGGTTTTTCTTGGCCAAATCCCCCCAGCGAAATGCACCATGATCTCTTTTGAATCCACCGGTGAAAATGCCGACGATCCGATCGGCCAGATAGGGAGGAATCAAACCAGTGCTGGTCAGTGGATCCAAGCGATCAAATCCATCCGGTCCTTTGCTCAATGGATCACGAACATCAGACACAACGCGTTCCGACCAACCTACCGCCGGGTGATCCGTACCCATTGCAAAATGCATATCAAAAAGGCTCGTATCAAAGGCCACTACAATCGAAAGAGCCTCCATTTCCACGGCATCCAGATCGCGGACATAGTCCTTATTGCTCTTCATGATGTCTTCATCAATAGACTTGGGTTCGATGACACTGATGAACACTCCATCCTGACGATTGGTTTTATACCAGCGTCCGACCTCGAGGCTTTCATCCGTGGAACCGATGACCGAAATTCCAAGCTCCTTGACGGGTAGCAATTCGCCCTTAAACTTAGGCGAAATGCGCGCGGAAGTAGGGCCATTGAGCAGATCACCGTTGCTATCTGTGGATATCGACGCCAAAGGTTCTGATTTCAGAAGAAAACTATCTTTAAAAACCGTTTCCTTGACGATATTGGTCAGCGTTTCCCCGCCCCAAATATTGGCTCTTAGAAACTCCACCACCCACTCTTTAGTGGTCCGGTAGCCGTCGATGCGATTCCGCAAGTAGAGAGCCTTTTGACAAAGAGGGACAAAGGGTGCATTCTGCAATCGGGCGTCTCGCAGAGAAAACTCGCTTTCGCGAGTCCACAGCTGACAGAGGCGATCATTGCCCTTGCCATTTTTTAACCAAAGTCCAGATGTTTCCTTGGGATTGAGTTCAATCCATAGATTGGCCGGATCGGCATTATCAAGGTGAAACCACTCTACTTTTTGCGGACTCCACTGCAATTTCAAAAGATACCAGGCATTGACCTGCGGGTTCAAATTGATAAGGGTGACTTCTTTCGGTTGGCCGATAGCATCGATGGTGATTTTCATCTCACTTCGATCACGCTGCAATTCGATCACCGACCGTTCGCCGGGTAATTTCGCAGGGGGAGTAGTGGGGCCTATCTTAGCCGCCATGCTAGTGGGCGATTCCAAATTACGAGAAAACTCCTCGAGTTGGCAAAAAATATCGCCTATATCCCGACAGATCAGTTCTTCCGTCTCCACCTCTTGGGCGGACAGTTCAGAGACAAATCCGCCCAGCATCAGCAAGAGGCTCAAGAGAGCTGCCAATACCAGAGCTGCGATATCTTGTACCTGCGGGTTTCTACGCATGACTCCAGCCGATTGAGGGGTGAGGTCGGTAAACTTCTGCAAACCCCTTATCGTGCTGTGGTTCTGGACTCTTAAGAAACTCTGCTGAAACTTTGCTTCGGGCATTGTAATAATGCGCGATCACTGAGGATTTTTTATGCCAGCTGCCGTAAAATAAAGCTGAGGCATTTTTTTGGACCAACTGCTGAGGAGCCGACGGCATGAATGTGCGCTGCATCCGATTCTTGCTAGCTCTTGCCCTTCTCAGTCTAGCCTCGGGCTGCGTGACTTTCGATGGTCCGCTGATCTCTGATTTGATACCCCAGCGTTTAAATCAGGCACCGGACGGGTTAGCCTTCGCCAAAACCATCCGATTCGCTGATGAATTGACCAGAGAGCGCAGCATTCTAAAAGAGCTCAGGCGTGGCAATATCCCGGATTTTCTGCGGGAATTGACTCGTATTCGCTATCAAGCTCGGACTCGATCGGGGCGTTTGGTGACTGTTACACTGTGGGTGATGAAGGACTACCTAGCGATAGGCAGTGATGATGATTTCGTAAGAGTGCCAATGAATCCGATCACGGCACAAAGAGCAGCAGACTCCTTGGGCTTTATGCTGCCCACGGCGCGGATCGTCGATGAGATCTATCGAGCCGCCGATATCAAGCTACCACCCTATCCCTTTAAACCCAGTGATGCCATGGTTACTGTGGAAGAATTCCTACGCCATGACCGAGTGATAAGAGAGCAACTGGATCAGGATGTTCCGGATGAATTGATCGCCGGCCACAAGAAAGATGTGGTACTTTCCAATCAACTGGATGATAGGCCACAGAAAGTCGCGATCTACGGCTGGCATCAAGTCGGCGGCTTACCGATCCAGCCGCTCAGTACGGTTCATGGCAATTGGTACGCCGACTATAGTCATGGGATTCGCCTCGTCAGTGGCATGATGATGATCGATAACCTTGCCATCCCCTTGGCCGAAGTTCTTCAGGATACCGAGCTAGCCCCCCTTATTAGTTATGAAGGTCCAATCAATCATCTTCGCTACCGAACCGAGGACGCTATCAGCAAACGCAAATGGTGGCCTAAATCATAAGCCCAAGCTGTCAAAATTATTGACAGTTGACGATTTCTTTCGTCCAGAAACATTCATTAGACCAATAGTTTCGGCGGCATAGTCCTTGCTCCCTTCGGCTATGTGAAGCACTGATGCTTCAGAAGCTTGAGGAAACATTCCATGCTGCTCCACCTGCTGCTCCTGTGTACCTCCCTCTTTTCGTTTACTTCCCTACTTGCGGCTGATCAAGTCGATCAGCATCTGCCTCGTTCTGGCCAAATCGTCGATCTCTTCAGCGCTGATCTTTCGACAAGAATCGATCGCCTGAAGCCAGAGGTCGACATGGCGGCAAGCCTCTACACTCTCTCGTCCGATTCCTTACCGACTTTGCACTTTATGCTTGGCGAGCAAAAGTTCTCGATACCCGGTGTGGCAGCCACAGGTAAAGCGGAAAGGTTCGATCAAAAGGGTGCCGTGCGTTGGGTTTTTCGAGGCAGCAATCAAGCAGGAGCTATTGAAAAAGGGGCTTATATTGAGCTGGTTAAATTCAATGAAGGCCGCTGTCAGTTGAGCTGGAAGCTATCCGTAATCAATCGTAGCCAAAAAGTTCGAGATCAGCAGGGAGCCATTGCTTACGATTGCCGTAATGAGGAAGAACAAAACTCGCTGCGTAGAGCCGGGCGATTTATGCCCGACGCGCTCCTGGACCGCTGAATTTCAGACCAAAAAAAGCGAGAGAGCTCCTGCTTTTTTTCAAAAATGATCCATGGCAGTCAAGAGTCTTCCCCTCATCGAGGATGCTGGCCAGAGCTTACCCGCGATTATGGTGACGGGATCGAAGCTTTATCAGGAACATAGAGCAGCAGTTCTTTCGGAAAAATAATCGATCCGTTGCCGAGGCGATTCAAATGAGCCAGCTCCATC
Source organism: Oligoflexus sp. (assembly GCA_041737755.1). Classification (GTDB taxonomy): domain Bacteria; phylum Bdellovibrionota_B; class Oligoflexia; order Oligoflexales; family Oligoflexaceae; genus Oligoflexus. Next base: position 2,887 of record JBGSRE010000154.1, on the reverse strand, counting down.
CATCGCGTTGAAGTCCCATAGATATGCATCGAGATCGTACTTAAACTATCGCCAGGACGTACAATATAGCTGCCCATACCTTCCTGAACTCGAATTGCGTTGGATGTGCGACCTGAAGCTCTGGCCGCCAGGCTAAATCCACCGGTAACCAAGGCCGGAGCATTGACATTGACTCCACTCGGTGCCTGGGTAAGCAAAGCATCGACCCCGACTTTACTCAGAAAAACAGGCTTCCGTCGTTTGGTTCCAGCCTCTCCTTCCGTTCCGCCCTGGCCTTTGCGATTCTTAGACGGAGCAAAATACGCCTGCTCTTCCTGGCCCTCTGGCACCAAAATTTGAGCATAGGCCGCATTCAGATCACTGATGTCATTGGTCGGCGCTTCGGATTCGCCCTCGAAGGGCTCATCTTTGCGTTGCTTTTGAGTAGGCTTTCTAAGGTCTTCACCGGTTTGATAAAGCTTGGCTTCTTCGGCAGCTTGTGCCGGAGTGGGCAGTAAATTAGCTTGATCATCGTCTCGGTAGCGAGATCTTTGATTTACGGCATCTTCATCACCAAATCCACTGGTGCTACAGGCCGAGGGCATGACTGCCAACCAACAGAGCCCGGGCAGCAACAGGCACTTCAACAAGACTTTCGAATGAGCTGAGATCATAATCATCTCCAAGCAGTGCTTCGTCAATCATAGCACCACTTCCTTCCTCCCGGCTATGCAAGCAGGGTGATCTGCCAGTTGAGTAAGACTTGGCAAAATGCGCAAATTAGAGATGGAAAGGCGCTGAATTCTGCGAATTTCTTGGGCAAGTTGCTATCTTAGACAAAGCATACCCAAAGTGTCGAGGCCGCATGACCAACAGCATGGAATAGAATGGGCGGCCAAGGCTTTGCAGCTTTTGCAAGTTTCACCACAAAAGACTTTTACCCCAAGGGTATGCCGATAGACAGACTAGGGATGGAGGAATGACCCATGAAAATCTTTAGAAAAATTGAAGTATGTGCAGGACTCGTCTTGCTTCTAGCGTCTCTCAAAGAAGCCAGTGCCGGAAGCATTTTATTGGCTGAATCGCTGAGTACTTCGGACAGCGAAAGCCTGGATGGACCCAATATCCTGGGCATCATGATACAGGATGGTGAAAAAGCCGTGCCGCCGACGCCTGTCACGGGGGGCTATATCGCAGCCTTGGTCATTGCAGAGGAAGTTCAAGCAAATTGGCTGCAAAGTGAAATTGGCATTCAACTGATTTTTAATGGCGAAAAGCTTGATCCTCGCCGCTATCATATCGATTGGAAGCTGGTGGTCAGTCCCTATTCGGTTGCCAGGCTTCGCCTAACTGAATCGAATGAACCTGAATTCAGCCAAAAGATTCAATTGCAAACACCACTGAATAATCGGAATGCCCAACTTATCGGCGCCATTGAAATCGAAGCGCTTATCTATGATAGGGAGCAGCCAGATAAGCCTGCCGAAGTTCTCGTTCAAACTCTTCGCGAATTGCTCCAGAATGGTCGTGACGGACTTTGATGACAGAAACAGCTAACGCCAAAAGTCTGCGAAGAGCAGCATAAATAAACCCAATTTTTATGACTGCTCAGGTCCTTTTAAGCCTTAGTCCAGAATACGCCGCAGCCGCAAATTCTACAGACTTCTGTAGTATCTGCCGCTGCATTTTGCACTTAAACTCGCCAGTCGCCTTTGCCACGGGAGCATGGGGCAAAAGCCTGCACCCAAAGTAGCCACGCTAGAGTAGGAATCCACCTAGTATTCCCACCTTTTGGTTTGGCAGTTGAGCATATTTTTTCATTACTGGGCCTTTCTTAAGAGCATGTCCCAAAGCCTAAGGGTGAGCAGCTCTGGCTTTAAAAAGAAGCTCATTTTTGCATAATTGCTCGAGTTATGAAAGAAACTGACATCAGGAAAATCACTCATCATGCTAAAAAAATACCCGGAGTGCAATCGATGGTCTTCATCTTGCAGGTTCCTCCTTGCCGAACTGTTTTCATGACCCAGGAACTCACCCATGACTCTGTGGAGGGCAGGATAATGATTCGAGCCGAAGATATCATGACAAGGCATATTATTGATGTGATGGAATCCGAGGATGTCTACCAAGCTTTCAGCAAATTCCATCAGCATCACATTCGTCAATTGCTGGTGGTCAATGTTGATTCCGAACTCTGCGGTATAGTTTCCGATCGGGATATCCTGCGTGTTTGGGCTGAAGTCACCAATTCCCCTGGCTACAGTTTCCCCAAAGTGCACAGTGTCATGACTCGAGACGTTTTGACTTGCACCCCAGATGACCAGCTCACGCAGATCACCGAAATGATGCTGGAGCATCGCATCCACGCAATTCCAGTCGTCAGCGCACGCCGTCGTCCGCTCGGCATTATTACCAGCACCGATCTCTTGCGGGTTGGTTTGAAAAATCTGAATTTGCTGAACGCGCGGGCTCTTACCATGACGAACTGAAGCCTGAACAAGCGGGGATCCTCGCTTTGTTCGCTCAAACTCTTGCCTTTTAATCGAGGAGGTCGGCGCGAAAGCGCCCCTGCCTCCGAGTGCTTCGTTGCAAGTCGCATTGTATCTCTGTATAAGAAAGGCAAAATCAACGGCATCAGGGGCTTTGCTGACTATGAGTACATGGGATTCTATGACAGGGAAGCACGCGCTTGTCTGTGGCGCTTCCAAGGGAATTGGCCAGGCATGCGCACTTGAATTGGCCCGAGCAGGAGCCCGCATCACAATTCTGGCTCGCAGCGCGAATAAGCTCGAGGAAGCGATGCAGAGTTTGCAGGAAGTAAGTCACGGGCATCGCTTCGTCGTCTGTGACCTGAACGATTTAAATCAGGTCCGTTCGGTGATTCCAGCTATCGGTCTCGAGGTTGATG
>JBGSRE010000470.1:0-3529 GCA_041737755.1 Oligoflexus sp. | reverse complement strand
AAAGACGCCATCGAAGATCTTCAGGTCGCCATCGATAAGCTGAAGAGCATTGGCTTTCGTCAATTCGTAATTGGCACCATGCCTGAGTTGGGCGGTATCAATCGCAGTCCAAAGGACCCGCCTAAACCCAGTGACGCTACCCTCTTTTCGGCCACTGCCGCCCACAACCAGTCGTTGCGCGCCATGATCAAAGATCTACAAAAAAGTGATCCCGAGTTAAACCTAAGCCTTTTTCAAGCCTTTGAAATCAATCAAAAGACCAATGAAAATCCAAAGAATTATGGTTTCAATCGACTCGATACACCTTGCTATATTGGCAACTTACTAGGCAAATTCGAAGGTGGAAAAAGATTCTGTCCCAATCCCTCCGCTTTCAAATATTGGGAATACGTTCATCCCAATAGCAAAATGCATTGCTACTTCGCCAGCCAGTTCTTAGCTGATATCAGCGCAGCTGGAAAAATCGCTGGCTTTGATGCCACAAAAGCTCTGGCGAGATGTCAGGAACTATAAAAGTTTTGGATAGAAATTTTTATCGAGTACAAGGAGGAAATCTTGTGCGTGTTGTCTTGTGGTTTTTGGTCTTTTTCATCGACTCCCTCACACCCGCTCAGGCCCAGACCAAAGAGCCGTCAGAATATAATCCTGCTCTGGTCTTGAAAGTCCTCGCAGAATTGCGGAAAGGACATGGGGATGCCAATCCCCCTAGACTGAATGCCTGCCTGAGAAATTCTGCAGATAATCGTTGGAGTGATCTGCAGGCCCATTTCTATTGCTGGATGAAAGCGGACCAAAGGGCTTGTTTTACAGGCGCAGTGGACGGCGAATTAAAAGACCATTCTGAACTCAAGGGTGACTACGACAAAGCCTTTGTTCATTGCCAAGAAGCCCGTGGTCGTGCCTATGGCATTAATTTTGATCGACCTCTGTCCCGACTCACTCCCGAACAGGGCGAAGTTTTCAAAAACTTGCTCTACCGGCAGAAGATTTTTTCCAAACTCGAGCAAAAGAAGATTCTAGAGGCCTTCTATGGCGGACCAGTCCCCGAACGTAAACCAGCAATTGCAGCGGCAGTTCTTCCGCCACCACCTGCCGTCACCGCCAAGCCCATGATAGTTGCCTCCACCCTGATGAATCCTGATATGGAACAGCTCGATGGCAATGCCTCAGGCGATAGCAAAACAGCGGCCGTCAAGGAAAGCCCAACGGGATTTCCCAAATCCTGCCAGATCAATACTGTCAACGTCCGCACAAGGCAAAAACCAGACTCTAAAAGCAGCGTAGTGGCAATCCTCCGCGAGACTGCGATTCAAGTCCTGGGTCCTCCGCTCAACTCGGTCGGCCAGGACATGATGCAGTGGTACCCTGTAGAATTTCGATACAAAGGCAAGCTAACCAATGCTTTTCTGGCTGTTTCTCTGGTTGATTGTGGGAAAGAGAAGGCAAAAAAAGAGGAAGGCCGAAGCCTTCCTCCCGACAATTGAAGTAAAAACCTCAACCCTCTTTTGTGGAAACGCTTATTGTATCGAAACTTTGGCGTTCTCGACTAATTCTTTGGCTATATCAACCCAGAATTCACCTGCTGCCGGTCCACCATTACAGGCACCCATCCGATTCGCCAGGCTTTTTCGTCCAAAGATAAGCATCCAGCCCTGGCTTGTTTAGCATGACCAAAGGCCTTGGACCGATGGCTCGGCCTCTTGGATTATACCAGTGAAGTGTCGCTAGCGCAGGATCAATCGAATCTGTCAAATCTGAAAATTGAAAGTTGCTTGCCAGTTCCATTTTTCATGGGTGTTGAAAGAATTAGGTCTATTCCCAACAATTCATAGCCAATTGGCTTCGCGTTCAAACATTCGATGTTTTGGCATTCCAGATAGGGAGTGGATATCGTGTTTCCGACAGAATCTTTAGTTACAAAGATAGTAGGATCGACACTGAGAAAATTAACTATCCCAAATCCCTCGTTGCTTTCATCAGGAATGATCTGAAATGTCATCTTGGGTTTGGTAATCGCAATTCCCTGAGTATCCCGACCATATTTGTTCTCAAAGTTCTTAACAAAAGTGCGATAGGGCTGCGAAAAGACATGAACTTCATCACCAGATCTTTTCTCTAACCATTCGGTCAAAGTATCTTTTAAATTGCCGATGCTTTCGCCATATATCCGCTTATTCTCTTCGGAATCAGGGATGCTAAGATTTAAATTGGAAACCAAGAGTTGATAGGTACTACGATCAAACTTTGCAAATATTTGTGTTTCAATTGTTAAGTCATTCGTGCCAGAGAAAATCGTGAACTTTGGAGAGAAAGTCACAACGCTTGACCCACTATTGTAATAGAAACAATTGGTATGGTTAAAGGAAACATTGACGTTTGTCGCCAAGTAAGTCTTTGTAAAATCCTCTATAAAGCGAGCGAAGCCTTCACACTTATCTTCCCAAGACAGAGATTCAAACGAAATGTTTCTAAATCCAGAATAGTCTAACACTTTAGATTTACCTCCAGTCTGACCTGGAGGGACAAGGCCAGTGGGTCCATCTGGAGATGGTAATTCACCGGTATCGTTACGGGTCTTGGAACAAGCTGAAGCCAGTAAAGATCCAATAAGCATGGCTGATAAAATAGACAGCGATTTCATATGTTACTCAATGATTAAAGATGTTTAAGGACGTTCGTTGCATTCGCTTCGCCGTGGAATGTACCAGCCATTTGTACCTATGTCAACTCGATCTTTCTCGGGTAAATAGCTTTATCGTATCTGAGGTTTATGGTTCGTCAAGAGAGTCTCTGAACAAGTGAATCACCAAATGTTGTTTATCTAAGACGAGGTTTTTCAGATCGGTTCATCCGACCTTGCAATATTCTGTTCGGGAAGCGGTCTATCGCGTACCAGCCAAGGCTTTGCGAACAGGTTGGCAATTGACAAGAATGACATGGCTATGTATGCAGTGCCAATATTGCTTGTTCGTCTCTAACGTTTAAAAGCATAGGACTATTTTAATGATTAGACTTAGACACCTGATTCTATTTGGTTGTGCTTTGGCATCCCTTTTTGCAGCAACGCCGAGCTCTGCTCAATTCGGAATACCTGTCGCCGTCGACGGTCCTGCGTTTCGCGTGCTCGACAGTTTCTCGACTGCCACTCGCATTCCAAGTGATGGCGATCCTGGTGCTTGGTATTTTGAGACCGCAAATCTGGTTTGGTGGATGCCGAGCTCCGCACCGCTCAGATGGGTCGATGTAAACGATGGGTTTAATCATTTTGTTGCAGAGAACTATTACAACGGCGATCCTGACTCTGATGGCTACTTCGCAACTTATCTCCCCGTACCTATTCCAGGGCGTGTATCTGGGCTTCCTTATAAGATTGCAGTTACTCAGAATTTTGACGTAAAAAATGCTGACCGCAGTACCGGTGTCTATAACTATACTTGGACTAATATGGAATTGAAATGCATGGATAGTGATCTTGCTAAAAACCGTTTAGGTTTTGCTAGGAGACTTTTTAGTGAGACTACATGGGAAA
>JBGSRE010000109.1:0-2166 GCA_041737755.1 Oligoflexus sp. | reverse complement strand
TGGCTCGTCGATGATGATCATCATCGACGTTCGGTAGTAGCCAGTAAACACTGCAACGCCTCATTGTGGCTCCTGAGGGAATATCCCCCAATTGCTTCGGATGAAAGTGATAGGAAGCTGAGCCAAACCGCCTTTTCACAGGCGTGACTAGGTCTGTCAACAGCCTGAAATAATCCATGGAAACGATCAGTTTTGGGAATGTTTTAAAGTCTGTTCAGGGTCGGGAAGGTTCGTCCTGTACTTCCTTCAGAAAGGGCAGACTTTTGATATCGACCGGTTCATCGAACAGTTCTTCAACGAATAGAATATTGTGATAGGGGATATGCATGGAGACTGTCTGCCGAAAGCGTTTGCTGGCAGCCTCTTCTTCCGGGAGGATGATCATTTTGGTGGCATCCTTGAAAACAAATTCGCTCAGACACACCAAGCCAGGCAGATTGCTTGGCTCTACATGGCGAACGAGGGCCTCCATGGGGGTGCTTTGGTTTTTTTCGACGAACCGGACTCGATAAATACGCTCTTTTTTCATAGCATGCTCCCATAATCCTGCTTTGTACTTGCCTCTTGACGGGGCTACTGTCAATACCGAGTGAATGAACGGTGGCCCAAAGGCGCAGTCTCATCTGGTTTTCACTTGCCTTGAGCCCTTTCTATGCTAAAACTAACGGGCAATCTTCGTTCCCCTGAAACCGTGCAAAGGTAATTCATGAAGCCTCTGACCCCCCATTGGGCCGACCAAGCGGCCGCCCGTGTCGCTGCTGCCTGCGGCAACAAAGAATCCTATACTGTCGCCAGCGGCATTACACCGAGCGGCACTGTTCATATTGGGAATTTCCGCGAAGTCATTACCGTCGATCTCGTCGCACGGGCTCTACGATCTCTGGGGAAAAAAGTTCGTTTCATCTACAGTTGGGATGATTTCGATACCCTGCGCAAGGTTCCCAAAAACTTGCCCAATCAGGCTATGCTCACGGAAAATCTGCGCCGTCCTATCAGTCACGTCCCCGATCCTTACGGCGAAGATAAAAGCTATGCCGCACATAATATTCGGGTGTTTGAAGAGGAATTGACAAAGGTCGGAATCGATCCGGAATTTCTTTACCAAAGCGATCGGTATGGGGCAGGGCTTTATGCCGAGCAAATTAAAGTGGCATTGGAAAAACGCCATGTCATCCGCAAAATTCTGGATGAATTCCGCGCCGAACCTTTAGAAGAAAACTGGCTGCCAACCACCATTTACTGCAGCCAATGCTTGCGTGATCAGCTGGATTACGAACGCTATCTTGGCGACTATAGCTATGGCTACAAATGTTCCAGCTGTGGCCATGAAGAAGTCGTCGATATTCGTAAAACGGCCCATCTGAAGTTAAACTGGCGAACCGATTGGCCTATGCGTTGGAACTACGAAGCTGTTGATTTTGAGCCAGGTGGTAAGGACCATTCCAGCGATGGCGGGTCCTATGACACGGGCAAGCGAATCGTTAAGGAAGTTTGGGGTCGTGAGGCTCCTCAGTACTTGCAGTATGATTTTGTGCTGATCAAAGGCGGTACGGGAAAAATGTCTTCGTCGAAGGGTGAACTGATCACTCTTGCCGATGCCATGGCTGTCTATGAGCCGCATATGGTGCGCTGGATATTTGCCAATCAGCGACCCAATACTGATTTTTCAATAGCCTTCGATACCGACGTGATCAAGGTCTACGACGAGTTCGATCGGGCCGAACAGTTTGTTTTGCAGCCAATGCCGGTCGACAATCCTGGCAAATGGCCGGTGATGCGTCGGGCCTATGAGCTGTCGCTCCTGACCGGGGAGGTGCCGTCAAAAACCCCTTACCGCGCACCCTTCCGCGAATTGACCGGTCGTCTGCAGCTTTGTGATGGGGATATCGAGCGGACTTGGGAATCCTATTACCAAGACAAAGCTGTTTCTGCCGAAGAAAAACTGGCCTTTGTCAGCCGTTCAGAACGCGCCTGGACCTGGGTGAAGGAGCATGCACCCGATGAATTCCGTTATTCTATCCATCGTGCGCCTGTCGCCATCACTCTTTCCGAAAAACAAAAAGCCGCCGTCCTTGCCTTGCGCGGTCTTTTGCAAAAGCTCGATTTGAATGCTATCGAAGCGAAAGATTTAAACCAACGCCTCTATGATGATATCATTCATACGAC
>JBGSRE010000091.1:0-3998 GCA_041737755.1 Oligoflexus sp. | reverse complement strand
GACACCAGCGAGCTATCCTTGACCAGACTGACAAACTGCCCGACCAAGGCCGGCAGCATGCGACGCAAAATTTGTGGAGCCATGATCGAATAGGCAATCTGCAAGCGATTCAAGCCCATGGCTTCTGCTGGTCAGGGTTTTCACCGAATACGATAAGATATTTTTCTGTCAAAACGAACTCTCCCAATCTGAAATATTTCAGTCGCTATTGCGGGGCAGTCTCACCTATGAGGAGCTGCGTTCATGGGGCCCATTGATCGGAGGACGTTTCGCGGCGGGAGCTCTTTTGCTTTTGATTCTTGCGAGCTGACGACCAGCCGTGGACTTTCTTCTGCAGTTTTTCGATCCGATACTCGAGCAGCATAGTCTGTGAACCGAGTTCATGTTCGATGGATTTAGCCAGATGGTTCAGAAAACTGCGTTTTTTGCGCCGATTTTCAAAATCCCAATTGGCTTCTTTTTTGGCCTCTTTAAGCTCGCGACGCAGAAGATTGAGTTTCTTCGCGACGGCCTCCTTCATGGCAAAGATATCACCGATGGGAATCTTTGCAAAATTAATTGCTGCAGACATTTGCCCATGCAGGCTGCGAAAAATGCCTTCCAACCGGTCCAAATCACGCCATTCATAGGCATTTTGTAATTCATGCCAGAGCAGCTTTTCTTCGCTGCTTTGTTCGCCGCCATCTTTAGCATCTGGATGCAGATGACGAACCAAATCCCGATAAATCTTTTTAATGTAGCTATCGGTCGTTTCTTCGGGGGTTTGACCCGGGATTACTTGAGTGGGAGCTGTCGACGGGGAGTGCTCAGTCTGCTGATCTTTGGCTTGCTCAAACCAAGCCTGGAAATCCTCGTCTGCAGGCAGCGACGAGCTGTGCTTCCCTGGCTTTTGCTGAGCACGATCCTTTTCGGCAAAAATATTTCGCATCAAAGCAGCCAGTGTGCCTTCTGCTTGAGCTTTGAAGACGACATTGTAGGCTCTTTGATTGGTGCAGCCATAGTGCTGCCGATACTGATCAACCGCATCGCTGAGCAGCTGCAAATCCATAAAGGTCTTTTCGAGAATCATTTGTGCTGAAAGGAGTTCCGAAAATTCCTGCTGCCACCAAAGAGTAAAAGCAGGCTGATCAATCTCCACATATCGGCGCATTTTTTCATTGGCGTTTTTAAGGCTGCTCAATTGAATTTTATAAGCATTGATATGCTGCTGGCGAATCGCTGCAGGATGAGGGTGAAGCACGAGGGATGACGAGACTTTGGGCCTTATGATGACTCGTCTGGATTTTTGCATGTCTTTATCCGTTTGGTTGGCTCAGCAGGCCCCTATTACTAACCTCTCCTGAGACTTTGTTCTATGGCTTTTCCCCAGGGCCCTCTGGATTTATGGTGCTTGGCAGCTCATCTGTTATCTCCCTATACTTTTCGGCGGAGTATTTTTGCGCAATAGCTGACTCAGTGAAGCTGGATGAGCTTAAATTGCGCAAGGCTAGTCATCCCTGCAGCTTACGGAGCTCAAGGCCTAGCGGCCATTCTTTCTTTATCTTTGATAAAGTGCTTAACAAAGTAGGGATGGGTAAAGTTGCACAAAAGCAATTTGATGCTTGCTCTGCTTTTCAATCAACCCAACTTTCAACTCTGGAAATTAGCCATGAAAGACAGGAAGTCCCTAGCCTTTTCTGCGATGTTGAGTCAGATTTTTTTAAACAGCGCTCTCCTCGCAGCAGCTCCCACTTTGCTTGCTCCACCCTCGAAGGGATCTCCGTCTCCAATTAAAGACAGCGGGATGTTTCGGGTGGATGACTCAGGCCAAATCACCAAGAATGGAGATATTCTGCCGATAAGATGCGGCAACTGGTTCGGTCTGGAGGGGCGTCATGAACCATCCAATGACCCTCTGAACCCAAGTGGTGCGCCTATGGAACTTTATATGGGCAATACCTTCTGGGCCAATGGCAGTCAAGGAACGAGTCGAACCATCCAGCAAACGATGACAGAAATTAAAGCTTTGGGTATCAACACGATTCGCCTGCCTATAGTGCCGCAAACACTGAATGCAGAAGATCCCCAAGGCCGAGCTCCTTACCTAAAGAACCACATTTCGAATCGATCGACGACGGCACGCCAGGCGATGGAGGATTTCATTAAGCTGGCGGCGAGCAATGATCTCAATTTGATCATCGACATTCACTCCTGCTCTAATTATTTAGGTTGGAGGGCAGGTCGCTTGGATGCAAGACCTCCCTACGTAGACAAAGACCGTCAGGACTATGACTTCAAACGGGAGAATTATTCCTGTGCGCCTGCAGGGCCTGGAGTGACTGTCCACAACTACAATGAAACTCTTTGGCTCAATGACCTCAAGGAAATTGCCGGCCTCTCGGCTAAACTCGGTGTTGATAATATTTTGGGTATCGATATTTTTAATGAGCCTTGGGACTATACCTGGAAAGATTGGAAGAATCTTTCTGAGCGCGCTTACGAGGCCATCAACTCGGTAAACCCTGATGTGCTGATTGTTGTCGAAGGAATTTCAGCGACGGCTGATAATCAGGACGGCAGTCCTAACACGATCACCGAGGTGCCTCACGGCGATCTTGATAGCAATCCTAACTGGGGAGAAAACCTTTTTGAAGCAGGTTTGGACCCACTCAATATTCCTAAGTCTCGTCTCGTTTACTCACCTCACACCTATGGTCCTTCGGTGTTTGTGCAAAAGCACTTTATGGATCCAGCTCAACCGGAATGCACCGGTCTAGAAGGCGAAGCACCCGCGGCATCGCGCTGCAATATTGTGATCGATCCCAAAAGATTGGAAGCTGCCTGGGACGAGCATTTTGGTTATCTGCGAGATCAGGGCTTTGCGATGATTGTCGGCGAATTTGGTGGCAATATGGATTGGCCAGCGCGGGCCACTCTCGTGGACCAAAAGCGCTGGAGTTACATCACGCCTGGGATCGTCGATAGAGAATGGCAATCGGCTTTCGTTGATTATGCCAAGCGAAAAAACATCCAGGGCTGCTATTGGGCGATCAATCCCGAGTCGGGTGATACGGGAGGACTCTATAGACATGCTTATGATCCACTCTCCAACACCATTGGCTGGGGGGAATGGCAAACATTCGATCCTCGAACGGTAGACTTGCTCAAAAACCTCTGGTCGATTCCTTAAGATTGACGAAGAGATGCTCTTGCGATCGATCCAAGCCAAAGAATTGGCATCGGTCGCTCCATTATCTCTAAAACTTCACTTAATCAGAGCTGGTGTTTGAACGGATAGCTTTAGAATCTTATCAACGGTAAGAAATTCGGCACAGTCCAAGTCTTAGTCGCAGCCTGAATAAATAGCACTCACCCTGCTTTCTCTGGCTTTCCTCAGGTAAAACTTGGTTCCCCCAACCACTCTATCCCAGGACAATCCTTGATGGGCCTCTGGCCCGAATAGGGCTCTTCGCTACGCTTGAAGCTGGGCACGATTCTAGCAAGGAAAAGGCAAGCTTATCGTTCGATAATGAAACCTTGCGTCATTCATCAGGCAAGCCTTTGGCTTGCTCAATGGCGAAAAATTCTTGCTTGGGAGGAGTTGCTATGCGTAGCTTCGCTATCGCTTCAGGACTAGCCTTGGCTTTGCTCTTTCTGGCTTGTGGTCAACCGAGAAATCCCGAAGTATCCTCGCTCATGATCAGCAACGGCACTCTGGTGAATGCTTCAGAACCTGCTGCTAAAAGCACGGTAATGATTAAAAGCGCTTTTGGTAAATGCACGGGCGTGATTATCCATCCTGAATTTGTGCTGACGGCCGCCCATTGTAAAGCAGGCGTGGGTATGTCGACGATTTATCTCTATAACGGCTCGGTCCGAATCAATGAATCAGCAATAGCAGTGGTAGGAATTGCTCTGCCGAATGGTGTCAGCGCCGCCAAGGATGATTTTCTTGATGATGCCAACGTCTATGCGGATCTAGCCTTGCTGAAGCTAGCCAAGCCAATTCCGAACTCATA
>JBGSRE010000090.1:0-2095 GCA_041737755.1 Oligoflexus sp. | reverse complement strand
GAGGGCTGTATAAATCTAGCACTGGCAAGGTTTTGAATGCCGATATCAACGGCTCTTTGAACATTCTGCGCAAGCATCTTTTTTCTAACAAGAAAAAAAGTAAAGGTAAGGACGAGTCTCTGCTTATGGCCTGGATAGTCTCTATGGGCCGAGTCTTCCGGCCAAGGAAAACTGCCTGGGGCCTTAGTCCCGGCAGTCCGAAATCCGCCGTTAAAGGATTTGGCATTCACATGCCAGCTCCTTTAGGGGCTGGTAGTTGACCAGGACTATTGCCAAGGAGTCAAATTTTTCCTGCCGCAAAGCCAACCTAACCTTTTTCGATAGGTGCTGCCAAGCAACCCACTTAAAAGGCGGCGACCATCCGCAGTCTCGGGACTTTTTTTATGGTCCCCAATGATCTATCGCTTGAGAATTGAAATGGAAAAAACCTAGCTCGGGGCTTTTTGAATAAGTGCCTCGGGAAGAGCTCCCGTACAAGGCGCTGAAGCTTCGGAGCAGACAAGCAAAAGGGGGCATTGAGCCCCCTTCCATTCGGTTCTTAAAAATGACTAAGACTCAATCAAAAATCATAGAACACAGCTAGTTGCATACGCCACACCGATTCCGATATCCGAATATTTTCCGGATCGCGATCGACCAGTTCGCTGTACTTGTAACGGCCTGTGGCCGCATCGTAATCGACATCCACGGCAGTTGTGTAGTATGGGAAGCCGACCTGTTTCACCTGTCCCCATTTTTTATTGACGAGGTTCGGTAGGTTCTCAACATCAAACACCAGTCGGGTGCGGGTCTTCTCACCATAGGAAGGCAGATCCTGCGAAACGCGCATATCCATCTTGCTGACCCAACTGCCCTCAAGCGAGTTGCGTGGCATGATTTTGCCCCGATACTTTTCCAAACCGCGACGTTTGATGAAAGCATCAAATTGACCCTGATCGATGCCATCCAGAATCACGTCGCTGCCATCCCCTTTAGGAACATAAAACAGCATCCGCTCGCGGTTGGTAAACTCGGCCTCTTCACCAAACAAGCCATTATTCTGCTTACCGCCGAAAGTATAGCTGTAGGGTTGACCGGAACGTCGTTCCACAAAGAGGTTGAACGAGGTAGCCAGTTCTTCCCAGAATTTTTTGGTGTAGCCCGCGTTGAAGAGAATGCGATGCTTGCGTTCAAAGCTGGAGCGTGCCAGTCCTGGATTGTTTGGGTCGTTGGCAATCGCGACCTGTCCGTAGTTACTCACCGAACGGGAACTGTTCCCAGGGTTCACATCCTTAACATCCTGCCAGGCGTAGGAACTGCCAAAGTTGAATCCTGAAGCAAAGTTCTTGCTTAACGACAGGCTGGCGACTTGCCCGTAGCCCTGGTCGGTGTTGGTGAGAAGCATGTCGTAGCCGCGTCTGGCATTGAAATCAGTGGCCCCTGTCAGCACCGAATCTGTATCATAGAGATCGCGACCATCAGGACCGACAGCCGTCGGCTGATTGTTGGCGATGGAACCGAGGTTCCGGCGCAGATCTCTCCAGAGCAAAGCCGATCGAGTCTTGGTGTAGGTATAGTCGAAGTCCAGCAGAACATTGTCCATCACGAGGGGAATGTCGAAACGGTAGTTACCGCCGATCGCGTACTTCCAGGACTGGGGGATTTTGAAGTTGGGATCCAGCGCATCGACATTGCCATCGCCTGCCTGCAATTCATTTTTCAAGCTGTCCGGGATATCTCGTCCATTGAAGCCATCAGCCGTGGTAGTGATTGCTCTATCAGTGCTCACTCCATTGTTGGAATAGCTATTCGACAACCAAACATTTGGCGTCCCACCACTATAGAGACCAAAGCCTGATCGCAGACCGAGGCGAGGTGTAACTTTGTAGGACATGCTCAAGCGAGGCATGATGACCTGCTTGCTTTGAATCGTAGCCGTATTATCAAAGCCATAGCGAGCCTGAAAATTTTCATTCAAAGGCAGCTTGCCGTCGGCCGAATAGAGGTCGGTTCGAACGCCGACGCGAGCCGTCAGATCCGTACTGATATTGATTTCATCTTGCAGGTAAAGTCCGGTGACACCGTAGGTCCAGTCGGCGGCGGCATCGCTGGTGTT
>JBGSRE010000460.1:0-3452 GCA_041737755.1 Oligoflexus sp. | reverse complement strand
CGGTGTCCCCGCTGCGGCAGTGAACTGGACATCATTGCGGCGGTCCTTGATCCTATCCAGATCGCGCGTTATCTCAAACATACAGGCATGCCTGCTGCTCCGCCTGCCCGAGCCGGGGTCAAAATGCAGGTCGCGAATGATGAGTGGTGCTGAGGAGCCCTGAACATGACCTACTTGGAATGAATGGCTTTGTCCATATGTCTAAAGCCAGCCGAATACAACGAAATATCCTAGCTCTCCAGATGTAAGCACAAGGTTCTGGCTTCATAAAAAGGTGAATCTGCGTAGAAGAATCAAGAAGATTGCGGCAATTTAACCGGAATATTGATCAATAGCTGAAAGTAGTGATGGGGTTTGTATTTCCTACTGCCGCAAAGTCAGTCTTGAGATTTTGAAATACACCGACGGCGTCGGCGTTTGTGTCTTTCAGTTTGTGCTCAGCCTGCCTAAGGACTTTTGGGTCGATATCAACGAAAACACTGGGCTCATTGCCTAGCAATGACGAAACATACTTAGCCTCGACGACTGGACAAGACTCGCGATTGCGGGTCTTTTTTTTGGCCGACTGGAAATTGGTGAGACTGAAGCTTTGGATTTAGAAGTTACAAAAGGGCGTTGGTTAGCCCTTTTTCGTGCAAAATTTTGAACTTGGGTCCGAACTGGCTGGAATAGCGAGATATCGACTTCGACCTGATCAATGTGTTCTCAGAATTCCACCTTATTTAAAACCAAGGCGTTGGCACTAAGATCCCAGTCTCTGTTATCCTCAGTGCCACCAACAGAAACATTGTTCGAGATCAGAAGACGTTTTCCCTGAACCGAGAAAACTCGATAAAGACTGCTTCGCGTCCTATCCTTACCAAGAGTCATATCAAGAGTGTTATTTTGTCCAACAAGATATAGTCCCTCAAAGACAAAGAGCTCTGCACCTTCCCCCTGACAGTCTAGAGCTTGATAAGACGATGATCTAAACAAGAGACCACCTTCAGCAGTGAAGATATACGTACCGGAACTACTTTTATTTCCAGATGCAGGATTGCAATGCGACCATACCCCAACTATCTCAGTTGCAGTATTCAAAGGAATCTCAGTCCTTGGTCCAGGCATTTCGGGATTTTTTGAGTCTTTTTTACCGCAACCAACAACAGACAATAGCAAAAGGGACGAAGATAACATCAGTTTCAGCAGCATAGAGTAACCTTTCTGTTCAGCATCATACGGCCCTTGCCGTCATGCCAGATAATAGCATAAAGCGTGCTTGGCTATTTATTTGTAATTTCAGCATGTTGTACTTACAACGGCCATCCTAGCCTCGTCAGGTGTAAAAAAATTAATCACATCAAGATATACCGCAATATTTCCGAATTGAGTGCCTCTTCCCGACAGCTGGGCCGCTTTCTACTTCAACCTTTGAGTGGACAGTTGCTCTAGTTTGCGAAACTAAAAAGAATGTTTCGTGTTCACTTTAGCAATGAATTCACATGCATTCGCGCTTGACTGATATGTCAATGTGCTACACCAAAGAGCGGCGATCTGACTTGCCGAGACATACTAGCTTTAACTGGAGCCTTCATGAAAATCAAATCCAAGTCGCTCAAACAGCAAACCGCAAGCATCCTTGTGTTATCAATGGCTGCTTCGGCAGGAATCAACGGCTGTGGCACAAGCAAGCGGGCAAGTTCAACCCTTAACGCTACCAGCGATTCGCCTATTCAGGATTGGAATGACGCAATGGCTACCTTAAAAGGGTATGACCTATTAAATGGGTATCCAAAAGGCGATTGTGTAAAATCCCCAAATCTTGAAGATGCAGCCACTGGAGCAAACGGCAATATCTCGACTTTTTCAGTTCAATATATCAGTGATGCCGAAGAACTCCATAAAGCCATGAATGTATCAGCATCTGCTAAATTTAGCGCTTTGGGCGGAGGAGGAGCATCTGCGAAGGCGGCGTATGCGAGCCAGCTGAATGTTAATCAGTATTCTGTTTATGCTGTAGTAAGCGTTAATGTGCAGAAGAGCACAAAGATGTATCGAAACGTCAGTATGAAAGATGCTATCGCGAAATTTCTTGAAGACCCTAACTTCAATGCTGACCAGTTCCGCAAGCGTTGCGGCGATCGTTTCATTGTAGGACAAAAGACTGGCGGCGAATTTACTGCGTTGCTTGAAATCAAAGCATCCTCTCGCTCAGAAAAAGAGGATATCGCTGTCAAGGTCAAGGGAAACAGTGGAGTTTGGAACGCAAGCGCCAACTTTTCGAGCAGCCTTCAAAAGCTTAATTCACAATACTCTCTGAGTTTTAAAGCCTTTAAAGCAGGTGGCGAGAATAATCCTATGCCGGCAACAGCCGATCTACTTATAAACCGTGCTCTTGGATTTGAAGCTGAAGTTGACGGGCGCAGTGTGCCAACCGTAGCTATTCTCCAGGAATACGAAACAACAGACAACTGGCCGTTTGTTTCTCCAGTAGATGTTCTCTCCAGTGTGGATGTCATCGAGCAGTTGAACCGAACTAGGTTAACTATTAACAGCAATCGCGCCAACATTTCTTATGTTTTGGAAAATCGTTCGCAGTTCAAAGAAATTAAGGAAGGCTACCTTTCAGAAAAAATGAATTTATTGAATGATGCATATAACAAAGTCCTGGATGCAGCCCGCAACTGCGGACGCGATTATAAAAATTGCGCTTTACCTACCAATCTACCGGACATTCAAGTAGATCTTCCAGCGTGGCAAGAAAAAGGCAAGATAATTGGCGAACACCCAAGCTGTGGCATCGAAGAATACAATACATCAGCAGGTGAAGCTTGTGGCATTGAAAGTGAAACCTTCAAGAACGCAAGCGGAGCTGCTTGTGGCATCGTCGGTTACGTATACAACAGCAAGCGAGACGAATCATGCGGCCTGGAAAACGCTATTACCAGCGCGGCGGTATGCGGCACACGTGAATACAGCTATGTACCTACACCAGAGACCTTCACTCCGGAAATGGATCGTTGCAAAGCCCAAGGAGGCAATATTGTAATTACCAGTTGGGAAAAGGGAGCACCGTATATCTGTAAAGACATTCCTAAGACCTGTGGCGATCCTTCAAAAGGTCCAATTTATAAGGAGTGCACAAGAGACAGCTTTGGTGTGAAAGAAACTCTCTATAACACCTGCAGGGACCCATCTTTCGGACGCGAGTCTGTAACTTACAAGACCTGCGCAAACCCAGCTTTCGGCGTAAAAAAATATAAGACCTGTTCACACGACTAAGTTTTTGAAGTCCTCCCGTGATCGCTTCGGGAGGTTTTCAAACCTTCTCATCCCGATCCCTTAAGCTCTCCCCCCCCTCCAATTGCGGGGGGTCGCTTGGAGAGAACTGCCACTGGCGATATCCTTTATAAGCTTAAAACTTCTTGGAATGATGGCAGCATTGGCATCCCATTAAGCCCGTCAGAGCTGAT
>JBGSRE010000075.1:0-4228 GCA_041737755.1 Oligoflexus sp. | reverse complement strand
TGCCTCGCTTTGTTCGCGCAGCAAAGCTACAAAGTTTTTAACTTGTAACTCAGGGTCTTCCAAGACATAGCGGAGAAACTCATAATGTTGTTCGATAAAATCGCGCTGGATAGCCACCTTCGTGAGATCTTCTGACCGGTTGAGTTTCTCTCGGTTAATGAAAATATACATTTCCAAAAGCTGCATCAGGCTTTCGACCTCTGCGATCAAGCGTGGCTGATCGATCTTGCCGCCCTTCCGAAGAATCTCACTGTAATGCTCTTCAACTTCGTGCACCGCCTGCGCTAAACCCTTCAGGTTCAAAGTACGGGCGGCACCTTTCATAGTATGAGCATTGACAAAAAGCAGGCGAATCGTATGATGGTTGAGTTCAGTCGTTTGCTGAAGAATTTTTCGCGACTCCAAGACCAGCGGCATCGAAGTAAAGAAAAATTGAGCTAGGTGATCGGCTGGAACGCCCACCAATTCCGTCAGGATGGAGATCTCCTGCTTTTGCTTTTCGGCTTCTTTTTCCAAAAGCTTTTCGTTCGTGACATCGAGCAGAGTGACCAGGATTTGACGGACCACACCGTCTACTTTTTGGGGATTCCAGGTCACTTTAAGGGCTTTTTTTACATCCCTGTGCTGGTACACTATTTCACCAGGAAATTTATCCGAGTTCATTTCCCAGTTCAGCTCATCTTCGCCTATGCAAGCCTGAATGGACTGCCAGACCTGATCACACTCATCGCTGTTCAAATTGCAGCACCTAAGGATCAGCTCGTAGAAACTGCGCTGGGCGATTTCGGTGGTTTCCAAAATCGGTATCAAATGGGCTGAGAATTCTTTGGCAATAATGCCGCCGGCCCCCAAAGACAATACACCCTGAGGAATATGATCTAAAAGGGAACGAATCTCATGGGTTTTATCATCGACTATCTGTTCGAGATTGCGATTAAAGTAAGTAATCTGTTCATTCTTTTCTTCCAGATCGCGACTTTGCTTAAGAGACCTATGATAGGTCACAGCAAATTCTTTGGCGTTCACCAGGGCCAGGGAAAGGCACATGCTCAGATGGGAGAGGAGAATATTGTAGCCGTGCTCGCCAGCTTTCGAGCCAAACATAGGCAGCAATATCGATAATTGAAAAGCAAAGTTCAAAGCCGATCCGACCATCAGGTACTGGATACCAACGATACGGTATTTCACTCCCAAATAAAGGGTGGTAAAAATCAGCACGAGGCTAAAACTAAAGCTCGTCAGAAAGAAAACGCCCGTCACCATTCCATTCTGGAGAATCTGCGCCAGCAGGGCGAAGCCAAATATCGAACTGGCCAGATAATGACCCTTCCGCTGAAGGCTTAGCGAAATATAAGCTTTAATCTTGTCGAGCAGGTAGAATTGCAAACTCAAAACGGCAGCCATATTGACAAGACTAAAGAAACTGAGGAGAGCAACGGGCTTCATTGCAATGACTGCGGCATAGATCAAGCTCATGACGAACAGAGCCAGTGAATAGAGGCTGAGATAGAGCGAGGATCGATCCAATGGGCGAAACCAGAAAATGAAACCGTAGAAAATCGTCATCAGCAAAAAGAAGCCTACAATAGCCCGATTGACCAGCATAGTATGCCCCATCATGACCCGAAGGACATGATTCGGTCCCAGCAAAAGGCTAGAAAAGTTTAAAGAGTTTTTTCCATTCAATAGAGGCGAAGACACATGCTGCACCAGCATAAAGTCTTGTTCGACCTCAAAGCTATCGTGCTCAAGAATGGCCTCTGGCCATGCTTCATTTTTAAGGGGATCGGGATCCAGGCGACCCATATAGCTTAAGGCCTGGACCTTGCCTTCTGTCACGGCAAACAAGGCAAAGGGATGAAAAGCTCTTTGAACAACGGCGAGGAGCTTACGAACCTGGTTGTTTTTAACAAATACAAGAAAAGTACCATAGGTCTGATCGGTTCCAGCCTGAGCTAAAGGAAAGTTCCGCAAGCGCAACTCGGCTGGCAGTGCTTTCTTGTCCAGAATCAGACGATTGAATTGCTCTTCATTAAGAAATTGTAGGGGCAAAAACTCACCAGGAATAAACCAGACCTGGCCACTCACGTGCAGATATCCCTGTTCCGACATAGCCGCTAGGTCCAAGACTCCGTTTTGAATCGTCACCGACTGTTCTTTGCCAAAACGCAAGTTGGTTATTTGTGAAAATAGCGATGTTTCTCCCAGAGCAATCTGAGTTTGTAAAAGGAGTATAAAGATAAGAATACTACCCAGGTCCATGCAAGACCTCCTGGGCTATCCTTTCGGTTGAATCTCGACTTAAAATGAGTCCGCTGATAGGGCGTTCAGCTGGGGATCTATCCTCTGCGCAATCTTTGGGATCGGTCCGACGATGCTATTGGCAAGCAGATTGAAAAATTGGGTTCAAGCTTGGACCGGTACTCCTGAGTCCTCGGTCAGCTCCCGAACCAAGGAATTCCTAGCCTCCGGCAAGCCCAGGATCTTTAAGGGTTGCCAGAGGCTAGGAATTCCTTGGTTCGGGAGCTAACAAAGTCCAAGGGCAACAGAAAAATAGATTGGATTGTAAATCACGCATATCTTCCAAATAAAAGAAATACCTCAACGGGTCGCTTGGTAAACTCTAAGGCGCTAGTCCTTATTGAAAGAAGCGAAGTCCACCAGGTGGGTGCCTTTCGCTTTGATTTTTTTCCAAAGACCTTCCATTGGACACAAATCCGGCGATTATTCAGGGAGTTTGGAAGTGTCGAGACTTTGTTAGCTCCCGAAACAGGGAATCCCTAGCCTCTGGCAACCCTTAAGGATCCTGGGCTTGCCGGAGGCTAGGGATTCCCTGTTTCGGGAGCTGACCGAGGACTCAGGAGTACCGGTCCAAGCTTGAACCCAATTTTTCAATCTGCATATCTCTAGCATTGACCCAGATTTGCCTCGAGTGTCTGGACTGAATTTTTACCCGGAGCCTACGGCTGTTCAAGGCTGGATTCAGCCCCGCACGGAAGATTTCGGTTCCAAATTAGCTCTCTTTGCCGGCTAAAACCATGCTATGCTTCGGCAGCTAAACAAAGCGGGAGCCTGCCTATGCCGAGCTATGATGTAAAATGTTCCACGTGCAGCTATGAAAATATGATCCATATGAAGATAAGTGAAGTCAACGACTGGGATAGCATGGCGCTTTGCCCTCAATGTGGAGCCAAGGCCCCTGCCTTTGGCCGCATCATTACGACCGCCCCACGCAGTATTGGTGGTGACAAAGCGACCGCTCGCTCCAAACAGTCCCAAAAAGAAAGCAATCAGCAAAGATTTGTCAGTTCAGGTGAAAAGGATGATATGCGACATAAAGAGTCGAAGACCCGCGATCGGAATGCCATTGGTGAAGCGATTGAAATCGTCAAGCAAGGCAAATACGAGGGATTTTAATCGCAGCCTTAATCTTTCATCCTGGCTTTTCGACGGCGACCACAGCTCTCGGGTCGAGGTATGGGAATGTCGTTCCTGCAAAAATCCGTGCAAATCCTCGGCAGCTCTATCCAAGTCACAAGCAGCAAAGGCCAGGGCTGCTCCTTTGCCATCTAGATTCCCGATCAAAAGACCGATCGGAAGCTTCGCAGTATTGCCTGAGCATCAGATCCTTTCTGCTCAGCTTCCTCAATAAATTGCTTGGCCTTCGCGTCGGTCTTTTGGATGTGCAAGCTAGTTTCATCGCCAGAAACTAGCTAACACAGCCTGGGCGAGTCGATCGGCAAGATTGCGCCCATAGGACATACTCCAGCCACTGTTTCTTTTCCGGAGATCTTCTGTTAAGACACAGGCAGAAAAATTAATGCTATCCGGAGGCCTTGCATGCCGACCTTGTTCGCGCGACTGGCAATGATCTTGATGTTTGGCTGCGCGCCTTTAATCGCTCAACCGAAAGACTTTAGACAATACGGTCCGCGCTTGGATGAACAGGGCGTCATGAATCTGAGCAATTTTTTTGAGCCGAACCATCTCACATTGGCTGAAATCAAGCAGCAGTTGCCGCAGCTAAACTCCTATGAAGATTTTTTGGCTTTTCTCGCCGAGCGACGGCCTCAACTCTTCGAAAATTATGTCCTGATTCATGATACGGGCAGCATTCAGTATGCGGACCTGGAGCGACCGCGCGTACTGATCTTTGGCGATGGACTCATGCTGGCTTTTGCCGAAGACCCCAGGACTACGGATCGTAGCGTGGAAATCATTGCCTTCG
>JBGSRE010000018.1:0-4185 GCA_041737755.1 Oligoflexus sp. | reverse complement strand
CCCGAGCGATTGGAGGGCTTTCTCTGGTTCCAAAAGAGCGCGTACAGGCGTGCTGCCGACCAGGAGGACGGGCATCAGCAGCGAAAAGAAACGGCGGGCGGTGGAGCGATAGATAAAATCCGGCCAGCGGGAAATATTCTGCAGCTGCATACGCAAAAAGTTAATGCCAAAGGCTTCTACCGTCCAAAACATCAGCATCGAAATCAGGATTTCGATTGAACTTAAAAAGATCAATGAGAAGACCACCAAAAAAGGCAAAGCCACCCACTGCCAAGGCCCCAGTTCGACCGCCATCCCGAAATGAATGAGAAACCCCCAAGGGGTGATAAAATTGAACAGTGTGGCTGGACGTATGTACCTGAAAAATATTGAGAATATGGTGCTCAACGGCCGCAATAGTATAACATCCAAACGGCCCGTTCGCAGGTCGAAGGAAAAGTTCCAAAAACTCTCGCTCACAAAAGTCATGTGCAAATGATCGACGGCCAGCATAAAGGCCGTGAAGAACATAAATTGCTCATAACGCCAGGGGCCGATCTGTTCCACATGATCAAAGATAAAGGATACCGACCCCAAACTGCTGAAGTAGAACATCTGATCCATGATAATCAGCAAAATGAAGTGCATCCGATAGCTGCTAGCTTCGGCAAAGGCGTTGGCAAAAAATTCCCGGTACACTGCCCAATAGCGTCGCAAGAGTCTCATGCTTCACATCCCCGCTGCCGTATAAAGTCGAAGGCCACGCCGCCACACCACATAGGACAGGCCGCCCACTAAAGTGAGCCAGCCACAAACCGTCAGGCAAGCCAGTATCAAGGAATCCTGAAAAGCTCCCATAAAGATTTTAATAGGCACATAGGTGAGATAGGGAAAGGGAGTCCAGCGAAGAATGGCAAGCAACCAATCGGGATAGATGTCGAGCGGCAGGATCGCTCCCGACATGAATTGCGCGATGGTGACAAACATCACCCGCAGGACCCAGGTTTCTTCCAGCCAAAAGGCGGCGAGCCCGAGCAGAAAACTCATCTGATACCAAAAAAAGACCATTAATAGTGAAAAACCGATACCTTGCAAGAGATTCCACCATTGCAGCTCCAAGAGCATGCCCGTCCCGCGTAGAATGCCCAGCGTTACCAAAGCGACCAATAGCTGCAGGACTTGAAAGGCGATGAAGCCGGCCGTATGGAAGGGCCAGAAACCAAAGGGATAGACGAGATAACTTGAGATTCGACCCAAGCGAATATCTTCCGACAGATTCATATTCTGAAAGCCTTGGGCGAGAAAGCCGACCATCATGCCCCAGATCTGATAGTGCAGCATCGCCTGCAGGTCATAGCCCTGAATGCTGGCCAAACCCTCGATCGAATAGATGGATCGCCAGAGGTTGTACTTCACAAAAAAGAACACGACTGTCGGTCCGATCACGAGCAGGAGGAAATTCACTTTGTAGGCCAACTGCCGACTCCAGCTGATGCGGATCGTGGCCCACCATTTTTGCCATTCAGCCAAGCGGGGACTCCTTATCGCAAAAGATGCGGATTGGCGAGCAGAGCATTCATCACCCTTTCAATCGGCAGCTGTTCCATACTGAATTCAGTCACGGGAAAAGCTTGGAGAATGGCCACCGCCGACTCGCGCATCTGGGCCTCGGGAATGCGCAAATCGACCCTGGTCCGGGATTCATTCCACTGGGGATCCCAATCCTCAAAAAAAGCTTCACCCGCTGGCACCGCTTCTTCTAAACTGACGCGCACCACCTTTTCTCGACCCAAAATCCCAGAAAATTCCTGAATCGAACCATCGAATCGCTTGCTGCCATCGAG
Source organism: Oligoflexus sp. (assembly GCA_041737755.1). GTDB lineage: Bacteria > Bdellovibrionota_B > Oligoflexia > Oligoflexales > Oligoflexaceae > Oligoflexus. The sequence goes on along the minus strand of JBGSRE010000018.1, from coordinate 2,362 downwards.
CACCAGTACGATCCTGTTGCACAGCGCATCGACATCGGCCATGTAATGCGAGGTCAGGATCACCGTTGTCCTATATTGCTGCTGCCAGGCAGCGATGAAGTCACGCATATTGCGCTGTGCGACCAAATCAAGGCCGATGGTCGGTTCGTCCAAAAACAAAATCTCCGGCTGATGCAAGAGGCAGGCGATCAATTCCATCTTCATGCGTTCACCAAGCGAAAGCTTGCGCACATGAACCTTGAGCATCTTCTCGACCATCATCAGGCTGCTCAGTTCCGAAAGGCGCTTTTTAAAATCTCGTTCCGGGATTTCATAGTATTTTTGCAGGAGCAGAAACGAGTCCATCGCCGGAATATCCCACCAAAGCTGAGATTTTTGCCCCATCACCAGGGCGATCTTCTTGCGAAAGGCCTGCTCCCTTTGAAACGGCGTGTGACCGGCCACGCGGAGCGTCCCGCGGCTGGGTACGATAATTCCAGCAAACATTTTCATCAGGGTGGTTTTACCGGCGCCATTCGGGCCCAAAAGACCGAGCATTTCGCCCCGCTCCACCTGCAGATCAAAGTCGTGAACCGCGGCTCTTGTGTCGTAACTGCGATGAAAGAACGAGCGCAGAGATCCTTTGAAGCCAGGTTCCTTCCTGTACACACGAAATTCTTTGCGGAGCTGCTGGCATTCGATCATACAATCCTCCTCGCGATCCGCCAAAGCCGAAATCCTAACAGGGAAGCTGGTGAAAGGCGAGTCCTCCCCTGGCCATCCGTTCCCCCATCCGGCCCTCGCCTTGTGGGGAAGTTTTGGCAGCATGGTGCGCCGTTGCAGGTAGGTCAAGGCTCGCCTGCCGAGGTTCGTGCGTCCCGAGCGTTCGGAAAGGGGATAGCTTTTCCATGGGAACTGGCTAGAATCACGGGTGAACTGAGAGGAGTTCGACATGAGCAGCATTACCTTCGAGCAGACCATTGAGATTCAGCGACCTTTGGCCTTCGTCTACGGCTACCTCAGTGACTTCAGCAACACCACCGACTGGGATCCGAGTGTGATCCAATCCTCGAAGACCACGCCCGGTCCGCTGCAGGTCGGCACTCATTTTGATATCCAGATAAAATTCGCCTGGACGCAGCTCAGTCTGAATTATCACATCACTGAAATGCATAAGGATCGTTATCTCGAGCTCAAAGGAATAGCCGATAATTATAGCCTAGTCGATCGTATTCGCTTTGAAGGAGACGAGCAGCGCTGCACCGTTCACTATCAGATTGAAGTCTACTACAAGGACCCAATGGCCCGCTTTGTGCCTTTGCTGACCCCCCTGGTCCATGCCAATGCCGAAGCTGCTCTGAGCGCTCTGAAACGAACGCTGGAAGGTGCTCCTTCCGAATGGAAACCGAGTGCCTGGAGCAAAATCGCCGATCGATTGGTGCTGCCCGGTATGTTTCGCTTTACTCGGCGCGGCTTCATTGCCAGTAAAAGTCGTTGGACGGGAATTACCAGTGACCTCTCCCATCAAACCATCGTCATTACCGGCGCCACTTCGGGAATCGGAGCTGCCGCCGCCCGGAGCCTAGGACGGCTGGGGGCGAAGCTTATTTTGGTGGCCCGAAACGAAAAAAAAGCCCAGCAATTCAGTGAGTTTTTGCTCAGCGAAGGCTGTCCCAAGCCGCGCATCGAGCTTGCCGATCTCAGCGTGATCGCCGATGTTCGCGCTCTGGTCAATCGCCTGCTTGCTCGGGGTGAAGCTATTCACGTGCTGATCAATAATGCCGGCGCACTTTTCAATCAAAGAGTCGTTACGGCGGAAGGCATCGAACAATCCTTTGCCACACTTCTGCTCTCCCCCTATATTTTGACCGAAGGACTAGAGCCGCTCTTGAAAAAAGCTGTGCATGCACGGGTGATCAATGTTGCATCGGGCGGAATGTATACCCAAGCTGTGAATTTGCATGATCTGGAGTCTGATCAGGAGGATTATAACGGCAGCAAAGCCTATGCCAGAGCCAAGCGAGGGCTAGTCGACTTGAGCGAACTCTGGGCCAAAGCATGGCAAGCCGAAGGCATCACCGTCCACGCCATGCATCCCGGCTGGGCCGATACTCCAGCCGTTTCGCATTCACTGCCCAAATTCTATGAAAAAACCAAACCCTGGCTGCGGACCCCAGAGCAGGGCGCGGATACGATTGTGTGGCTGGCGGCAGCGCCAGAAGCGGCCGAGACAACAGGTCTTTTCTGGCTAGATAGGACGCCGCATAGCACGGCAATTTTCCCCAAAACTCGCAGCAGCCTCGCCACCCAGTTGGAGCTGCGAAAACAATTGGAAGGCTATCGCGATCGCCTTAAATAGTTTCTGGCGCTTAAGCGCCAGAAA
>JBGSRE010000016.1:0-2240 GCA_041737755.1 Oligoflexus sp. | reverse complement strand
ACAATAGTTTGCGTGTCTGTTATGTGCTACGCAACTGCAAAGCAGGGCCAGGTGTCTGGTCAGAAGCTGCTCGATGGCAAGCTCCGGTTAGATTATGATGTCAAAGCCATAGATTATTTATATGGCAAAAGTGATGGAGAGAAAGTCCTCCCAGGCCCCTTCAAAGCTCCTTCCTTCTAATAATCTGAGATTAAGGCCTGCAAGGCCTTAGAATGACTTCGAAGGCTCTCGTCGAAAAGCGAGAGCCTTTTCCAATGCAAAGGGCTCGCACTCTCCCCAAATTTCTCAGCCCAGCTACCTATCCTAACTTCAAATCGGTGTTGGCCGATCCAGAGGAGGCGTTTACAGCTATCCACGTGGCTACTTGTAAGCCATTTAGTTTCGCTTGTGTGTGCGACCGATTTTCTGCTTAGGTTCCATGCACACGATCTAAAGCTGGTGCCATCTGTCACTGTATTCAAACGCTTGGCAAAGGCCCGAATCCAAAGATACGCTTTACAAAAACCTTAAATCCCCTCTTTTGAAGAGGGGATTTTGGCATTTTTGCTAAAGTTTTTCAGTCGAGGCGCTTGACTGCTGCAGGCTGCCAAGTGCCATTGATAACTTCTTCGCGAGGCCAGTAGAGGCGCAGGATTAGATTAAATCCGTCAGTAGGGGAAGGCAGCCAGTTCGCTTCTTTATCGGCGCCAGGTGAGCTTGCCTGAATAAAGAGGTCGAGCGAACCGTCCGCGTTATATTTGAGTTGATCAAGTTGACCGATTTTGTAGCGATTGATGGGATTTTCGACAAAGAATTGTTGGTTATTGTACATGGTGATGGACCAGAAACCCTGGACGGGAGGGAGCTGATCTTTATTAAAATGAATCACATATCGATTCTCACCCGAAAAAGCTTGATTTTGGCTATCGACTCGCGCAATTGGGTAGATCGCATCGGCGGTAAGATTGGCTCCCAAGCCGACCAAGGCGACGACTGCCCGTTTGAAGTAATCAGTCTTATAATCACCGAGACCTGTGAGAATCTGCCAGCCGTTGATAAGTTTAGCACCGGGAATATTTTGACCAGCTTCATCGAGTTTCTTACGGCCCTTGTCGAGGCTCATTTCGAGAGCTGTGAGCTGCGCTGGGGTGGCGTTCGAGAAACTTTTATCAGCACTGATTCCAATGCTGGCGATACGATCGAGTATGGGCTTGTCGCTAGCCGGTGGTGGGTTTTGCCTCAAGAGATCGTTGAGTTTGTTGAAAAACGTTTTAGCGTCCATTTCCGCCACGAACTCGACCGGACTAACACCTTTTGAGTTGGTGTCGGTCGAAACATTAGGCATCTGAACGTCTGTTCCCCAAGCGCTGAGTGGAATGAGCTTGAGCTTATCCTGCAAAGCGTTGACAGCGGCGAAATCTTCGGGACCATTAGTCAAGATACGGCCGATGATCCAAGCTGTGTTCGTCGGTACATCGATTTTTTGAATGCCTTCGGGTAGATTGCCTTGCCAGTTAGGTCCAACCAAAGCAAAGTTTTGCTGCTTGCCACCAGTAGTACGTGAGCCAGGGGAGCTCACCACATTTGTCCAAGCGTCGAGAATAGGGAGGAGGAAGTAGCGGTCACCCATGTCGGGAGTACTCAGGACGATAGGCTCCTTGTTGAGGTCGAGCCAGGCTGTTGAATAAAGAGTATCCGAATTAGGGCTCACGACTGATGTCGTCGTTGGGGTCGGAAAAGTCCGGACGTGCGAGAACTGATTCATGGTCGACACACCATCGGGGCCTTCACTCATAGCCTGTCGCGTGGCGTCCATAAGGACGAGAGGATAACCGTAGATGAATGCTTCGGAGCCGAGGCTTATGACCTCATCACTTGTCTGGGCAGAAGTTTTTGCTAGAGTCGATTGAGCAAAGAGTACGCTTGCGCCGAGCGCTAAAGTCGATAGAGTCCTAAGCATGGACAAATCCTTTCGCTGAAAGTGAAATTAACAGCACTTAAAATAATTTTCTAAAGCATTTATGTCTTAGCAAAAGTTGATCGCAGCAAATATCGGGGATCTTACTAGCAGAATCTGTTATTTCTGGCGAGTTTGCTCAGTAGGCTAAAGGTGTGTCTAGGAAACTTGTTTTTAACAAAGCGTTAATTAGTCGCCAGCTGGCCAGCGCGTGCGAAAGCTAGGTTATCGTCAGCAGGAGGACATGATGGAGCTCATGGGAACTCAGTGTCTGGCCCTTTCTGGCTTTAGCCTCCATGCAGCC
>JBGSRE010001015.1:0-5696 GCA_041737755.1 Oligoflexus sp. | reverse complement strand
ACATCAATAAAAATCAGATCATTAAAAAATTCTTCACCCATTGTTATGAGGTGATGATGGAGAATTACTCTACGGAAACTCTCAGCGCCAATGCCTATCGTATGAAGGAAATGGGGGATGGTTTTCTTTGCTCGGTTGGCTATCCCTTTAAGATTCCGAATGGCATCAACCAAGCCGCGTTTGCCAGCCAGTTGGCTTTGCGCTTTATAGCGATTTTTGATGAGCATACTAAAGCCATGGATTATCCCTTACCCATTTACTGCGCTATAGGGATTGCTGGTGGCGATTTGGAAGGCTTCTATCCAGAGAGTGGCACCCGTGAATACGATCTCTATGGTCGGGCGGTGATCCTTGCCACTCGCTATGAGAGCATGCGAAAGAACATTTTCGTAGGCCAGCCAGATGCATCGTTGATTATCGTCCAAGAAGAGATCTATTTGAGCCTACCAACCGAACTTCGTCAACGCTTCCATGAGTTTGATCTCGTACTCAATAAGCTCAAAGTTCGAGACGATCCTTCCGCTCGCGTTCTTTACTATTGCCTTGTCACTAAAGAACAGAATATTCTTTCCACAGCTGTTGGCTAAATATTTTTGATCGATGTGTTCGGGTATTTCTTGTGCAGCAGTGCAGCAGATTTATCGCCACAATGATCATAATAGATTAGCCGTGATGGCCTTTTTAATATGCCATTTTAGATGGTCCAACCATCCCCGCTTGGAAACTTTCCAAGGATCTAGGGAAGATGTGGCTAGTCCGCGCATGGGATCAGCTTTGTCTTAGAAAAGACCTTAGTTTTCGTGCCAAGAATGGAACTAGACACCGAAACTGTTCAATCGTAAAAGCTGCTCGAAGGCAAGTACGCCACGCCCGGCAACTAGGAGGAGACCCACTATGATCGGTCAAGCCATCAAAGCAATGAGTATCGGCCTCTTGCTTCTTTCCAACTCGCTTGTTCACGCCAGTGTCGCGAGCAAGAAGCACTGTGACCCAGCTCCTGTTCGTGGAACAGTTGCAGAATCAAACTTGATCACGACACTGAGCATCGAGCAGTTGGACGCTCAACTCGCTCCGCTCGGCTTAAAAGCCCAGTTTGGCGTTAAACTCTTTCGTGTGGTCTACGAAACAGTCACTCCTAATAAGCAAGCCAAGTCGATTCAAGCTTCGACGCTGCTGGCTGTTCCGGATAATCAAAGTCCTGTGTTTCCCTGGATCTTGATTCAGCATTATACCGTGCTGGGCGATCGTGAAGCTCCTTCTGTTGGTTTTCAAGAAGGTCTTTTTGAAGCTTCCCAGGGTTTTGTAAGCGTTGTGCCTGACAATTTGGGCTTAGGCGTTGCGAACGATGTGTATCCTACTTATCTCTTTGCCAAAGCTTATGCTGAGAACGGTTTGGATGCCCTGCGTGCGGCTCGGGCCTTTGCCAAAGCTGAAAATTTGAAGTTTGGTCCACTCTTTCTAAAAGGCTATTCTGAAGGGGCTTATGCCACACTCGCTTTGCAAGAGAGTCTGGAAACCAAGCATGCGGGAGAATTCCAAGTCGTTGCTTCCGCTCCAACGGCAGGACCTTACGACCTCAGTTCTTTTCGCCAGTCTTTCGCTCAACCCCAGATTAGCTCAGTCTTTCTCAACAACCTTTTCCTTTCTTATGAAGCCTGGCAGAAGCCTACTTTAAATCTTGATCGCATCTATGCCTTGGATCTTGATTTCCTTCGCGATCTTTACAATGGCAACCGAGTCTTTGACGAAATCGTACCGCTGCTACCGACCGAGACAACCGCAGTGTTTGAAGAAAGATTTGTTAAAGATTTGGCTTTGCCAAAACCGAAGACTCGCGAGGCCCGACTGCTGATTCGTTTCTTGAGCGAAAACAGCTTGCCACAGGGCGAGTGGACTCCCAAGACCCCTATCCGCTTTTTCCACTGTGCTGATGATGAAGTCGTTCCGGCCAGCATCACTCAGAAGACTGTCGCTCGTTTGTTAGCAAAAAATCCTGCGGCTCCTGTGAGCAGCGTAATCCTTCCGAGTCCAGACCCGAGCAATCCATACCGTCACAGCAGTTGCCCCCTGTTTTATGGGTACCTCAGCTACTTTGCATCGATGCTGCAAGAAGCTCCAGCTTCGGCTCAGTAATTTTCGCTCGGCACTCGATTGGCTGCCTTGGACGCAGCAGCGAGTGCCTTTCTGTTGTCCAGCCATGGACAAAAATGATCCTGAACTCTCAAAGCAAGCCTGTGCTTCCCACCTTGATCCTTCTCAAATAGCAGTCAGACGGATTAAAAAATTCAAAGCCATGAGACTCCTAAAAAAGTCTGGTTGTTGGAACGTCATTCATTCTCTAAAGTGATTCCTATAGAAATTTGTCAGCGATCAAGGGAGTGTGTCGTGTCAAACGAATCAAAGTGTCCATTTTTCGGCAGTCCGAGCGCCCGTACCAAGGAAAGTACTCAGTCCAATGCGGATTGGTGGCCTAACCGATTGAATCTCAAGATCCTCCATCAGCATTCTTCAAAGTCCACCCCGATGGGTGAACAGTTCAATTATGCTCAAGAATTCAAAAAGCTCGATTTCGTTGCCTTAAAAAACGACCTCAAAATCTTGATGACTAACTCGCAGGATTGGTGGCCTGCCGACTGGGGACATTACGGACCACTTTTTATTCGCATGGCATGGCACAGTGCAGGAACCTACCGCATTTCGGATGGACGGGGTGGAGCTGCTACTGGAAATCAACGTTTCGCACCGCTGAACAGCTGGCCTGATAATGGCAATCTTGACAAAGCTCGACGCTTGCTTTGGCCCATCAAGAAGAAATATGGCAGCAAGATTTCGTGGGCCGACCTGATGATCCTAGCAGGCAATGTTGCCTTGGAATCGATGGGCTTCAAAACCTTTGGCTTCGGTGCTGGTCGTGAGGATATCTGGGAACCTGAAGAGGACATCTCCTGGGGATCTGAAACTCAATGGCTAGGCGATCAGCGCTATACGGGAGATCGACAGCTGGATAACCCCCTTGCGGCGGTGCAGATGGGTCTTATTTATGTCAATCCCGAAGGCCCCAATGGCAACCCTGATCCCATCGCCTCGGGCCGTGATATTCGCGAAACTTTCGCTCGTATGGCGATGAATGATGAAGAGACGGTTGCTTTGCTTGCGGGTGGTCATACTTTCGGCAAAGCCCATGGCGCCGGCGATCCGTCCCTGGTTGGTCCCGAGCCCGAAGGAGCTCCGCTGGAAGCTATGGGCTTTGGCTGGCAAAACCGCTTTGGAACAGGCAAGGGAATACACACCACAACCAGCGGCATCGAAGGCGCTTGGAAGCCGAATCCTACGACATGGGATAATGGTTACTTTGATGTGCTCTTTGGCTATGAATGGGAACTCACGAAGAGCCCAGCCGGCGCCAAGCAATGGTTGGCCAAAGATGTGGCTGAAAAACATATGATCCAAGATGCCCACGATCCTTCGAAGAAGCATCGACCGATGATGACAACAGCCGACCTCTCGCTCCGCTTTGATGCAATCTATGAACCCATTTCTCGTCGCTTCCATAAAGATCCCCAAGCTTTTGCCGATGCGTTTGCGCGTGCCTGGTTTAAATTAACTCACCGAGACATGGGTCCTCGATCGCGATATCTTGGTCCTGAAGTTCCGAAAGAAGTCCTCATTTGGCAAGATCCTGTTCCCACAGTCGACCATGAATTGATCAATGGGCAGGACATTATTCAGCTCAAAGCCAAGATCCTGGCCTCGGGTTTAAGCATTTCTCAATTGGTGACCACGGCTTGGGCATCAGCGTCGACCTTTCGTAGTTCTGATATGCGTGGTGGCGCCAACGGCGCTCGCCTTCGTCTTGCGCCCCAGAAGGATTGGGAAGTCAACCAGCCTGCTGAACTTGCCAAGATCCTGCAAAAAATGACCGCCATTCAGCAGGAATTCAATGCCTCATCGACCAAGAAAAAAGTTTCGCTGGCTGATTTGATCGTGCTCGGCGGTTGCACGGCTATTGAAGAAGCTGCGAAGAAAGCGAGCTCTCCTATCACCGTGCCTTTTGCTCCTGGACGCATGGACGCTAGCCAGTCACAGACCGATGTGGAATCATTCGCGGTACTGGAGCCAATCGCCGACGGCTTTCGCAATTACGCTAAAAAGGGCTTGAAGACAGCTGTGGAAGAAGTCCTATTGGACCGGGCTCAGCTGCTGAAACTCACTGCACCTGAGATGACCGTTTTGATCGGTGGCATGCGTTCTCTCCAGACGAACTTTGCCCAATCAAGCTGCGGAATGTTCACGACAAGGCCTGAAACTTTAAACAATGATTTCTTCGTTAATTTGCTGGACATGACTATCGCCTGGAGTCCTTCTGCAACGGCAGGGCAGTATGAAGGACGCGAGCGTTCGTCAGGCAAAATCAAATGGACTGCCACGCGGGTCGATCTCGTTTTTGGTTCAAACTCTGAACTTCGAGCCTTGGCAGAAGTCTATGCCAGCGATGACGCTCATCCCAAGTTCGTTAAAGACTTTGTCGCCGCCTGGAGTAAAGTGATGAATCTTGATAGCGTTGAACTCGCCTGAATGGAATGCTAAACAAATATCGCGCAGCTAAGCCTTCGAATCTGGTTGTTTCCCAGCAGTGGGGCTTGCGCGATTCTTTGGATACTTTCCAGATTGCAAGCACCAAGCATTAGAAGCTGATTCCAAACAATTTCAGTATTTTTGTATAAACTAAAAAAACGAGTAGAGTCACCAGAGCTGCAATCAAAAACACTAACCAAAACGACCATTCTTTTTCAATGAGTAAAGCGAAAACTGGAAAAAAGACCAAGGAAGGCGGCACTAGCCAGAAGACACCCCAGGAAAGTGAAGCCAGTTTCTGCCGATCTCCTGTCTCATAAAAGACCCAAAAAAAAGTTAAAACTGAAGTCAGTGGTAGAGCCAAGGTGACAAGGGCCAGGATGGAATTTTTTTTTGCCAACTCCGAGGCGGCAACGACAACCCCAGCAGTGATCAGGAATTTGACGATGAGATAAAATTTCATGGGATCCATCTCCTGATTTCTGTTTGCTGCGCCCTATCATTCTCGACTTCATAGTATGCGGAGCTGTGCCTGCAGTCGCGTTTATTTACAAATCCGTCATGCCCAGCGAACGAAGTTCGCGTCGGGCATCTGCCAGTTGGTATACCAGCGGATCCCCGACGCGCTCCGCGCTGGGGATGACCATTCCTAGCACGGCGGATGACCATTCCTAGCACGGCGGATGACAGCGTTCCGTCATGCCCAGCGAACGTAGTTCGCGTCGGGCATCTGCCAGTTGGTATCCCAAAGGATCCCCGAAGCGCTGCGCGCTGGGGATGACCATTCCTAGCACGGCGGATGACCACTCCTAGCGCGGCGGATGACAGCGTTCCGTCATGCCCAGCGAACGAAGTTCGCGTCGGGCATCCGCCTGATGCTATCTCAACAGGCGAATTGGAAATTTCGCGTTTTTTACAGTCTTTCAATTAAAAATATCTATATGATGCAAAAGTATCTTTTACCGAAGAAGGCAGTAGCATGAACGCAAACCTAGAAAGCAGCCTCATACGCCCCATCCGCCCCCATGAAAACGCTTTGGTGGCCGGCATCATCCGACAAGTTTTGACAGAGTTCGGCGCGAATCGTGAAGGTTTTGCCTTTGTAGACGCTGAACTCGATG
>JBGSRE010000968.1:0-6176 GCA_041737755.1 Oligoflexus sp. | reverse complement strand
TGATTATTGGAAATAAAGAGAGCAAAACCTGTTATAATATGTGGCACAGTCCGATACTTCTTGCCACTACGATCATAGACTTCCGCCTATGAACTTGCATTGATTGTCGATCAAATACACTAGTCCTGATATGCCTTGCTTATTACGAACGATAACAGCGAAGTCTAAAGTCAAGATCTCAAGAGTGCTGAAATTGAAATTTACAAAGCGTTCTTTGAGTTGGTCAAAGCTAAGGAGTATTGTGTAATCATTGCCGTTCCTGGTTGGGACGATAGGAGCGCTGTCAGCAGCCCTCATCACATCCGTAATATTGATAGGACCTGGAAGCTGACCTTGCTCATTGAGAAGGGTGGGACCAAAAGCAAACTCTAAATTACCTGTGTTAATAGTATTCGCGCAGTTCTTTAGTACGATTTCCAACGAAGGTGGTGTTATCAGATCCATACTTTCAACGAATCGAGCGTGGAATGATTCACAAGTTGGCGCGTCCTCTTTCTCTAGTTGCGCATACAACTCGTTAACATTGATTTCGTTCACCAGAATTTCACTTTTTATATCCAGAACGCTGTGAGGGAATTTCACATATATTTCTCTAGATTGGCAAGGATCAGCACACTTGCCTTGAGTTTCTATCACAATGGGTTGAATTGATCTTACAAGTTTCTTGTCGACCACTCTATTGCTGGAAACATCTTTCAGTTCGAATTCATAGACACCAGGGCTAAACAAACTTCCGATCGTGTACTTCCCTACGTCAAAGAATTCTACTAAGCGAAGTTCACAGTTCTCTAGTGAAGAAAAGAGTTCGATCGACTGTTGGTCAGCAGTAAAATCCAAACTCGCTTTAAGCTTATCATTACACCAAAGATCGGCCTTGGTTACAAATCCGGGAGGGGCGAGAGTCTTAAGGTTTAAGGAAGAATCCATCTCTTCGACACCCACGGCAAGTTTCGTCGACTGAAAACTATCATTTTCTGTTTTAGCTTTTTGGCAAGCTAATCCCGCTATTGACGCAAGTACGAAGGCAGCCATCAAACGCATCGTGTGTTCTCCTTGATTATTTTACCGAATAAACTTTTGAAAAGTGCTAGCCCTTGCTAAGCAAGACGTATACCAGATCAAGCAAGATCGCCAACTCCCCTGCCCATTCATGTTGTTAGCATGGAGAGTTCATTGATGAATCCCAGATCCTTGAATTTATGTTGTCCAGATGATTCTGACTTGGGGTATAGCTTGGCTTTTAATTCGGGCTGCAAAGGTGTTAGCCTTTTGGTGAGTCGTCACTTTTTAGACGATTCTCGCGGGGAAGGCAATTCAATGAAGACCCCAGACGCGGACGAGGATTAATCCAAACGGAAATGGCCGTTTTTTAAGCCATCCTCCACCATATCGCAAAAAAAGGGGCCCTAGCATCGATTGCTAAGACCTCTTTTTGCACGGAGTATCAGCCCTGACTTGACGTCAGCAGTTTCGCCATAACCTTCTGACAACGCTCATTGCTCTGTCGAGCCACGAGGAGGCCATCCTGAATCGATTCGGGAAACTTTTTCGCCAGCAGTTCCTCGATCAATGGCAAAGAGCTCTTATCGCAGCTGCTTGGCAACAGGCTCATCACATAGGATCGAGCCACTCCTGGCTCTGCATTTTTCACAATTTGATCCACTTCCTGCCGGTAGGTGGCGACATACTTCAGCTTCATGGCCCGTTGAGAGCGAGGAAAGAGATTGCCCATCACAGCCCAACGCTCCGCTCCGGAAATTTTCTTTTCACCTTTGACGATGGGATCCAAGAGTTTCATCTTCTGCTCGTAGTCCGGGAAGGCGGCCTCGATAGCCAAATAGCTTCTTTGACCCTTGCTGGTGGGATCTTTGAGCTTTTCTGCAGAAGCCAGCTTCAAGGTATCGGCATAACCAAGTTCACTGAGAGCCAGCAGAAGGGTCCAGCGCTGGTCCTGATCCACCACCACATTCGGCCAGCTTGTTTTGCCTTGCAGAATGCTAAGCAGACTGTCAGCGCGTGCCGCCATAGTCAGCAGATCGATATAGGTGCCCCATTGAATTTTCTTGCTGTCTGAACTCAGTTTTGTCGAAGCTAGGCTCTTGCCGTAAACCGTGATCAGCTCATTCATTATTTCATTTTTCACTGATTTATCAGAAACCCAAGCCAGATAACCCAGCAGCTCCCGATCCACTTTACCATCGATCGTGCGTAGAACTTCGTAATCCTGCTCCTTAGGCAGCTGTTCGATGACAAATTTAGCAAAATCCCGCAAGGAAATTTCGGTATCCTGGACCATGTCCGCGACCGTATTCCAAACCATCATGCGCTGCATCGGCTCCTGAATGCTGTGCAAATGAGTGGAGGCAATGCGGAAACTCTTGGCATCCATCTTGACTTTCGCATAGTCATAGTCACCATGATTGGGAAAAACCAGATCAGGACAGGCCAGTCCTTTGGCTTCTGGCCATAGCGTGACAGCCGATTGATAGCCTACCGCCGCTTCTTTGATCAGCTTCAATTCGTCCTTGACGAGCTTGTAGAGAGCCACTTGGGTTCTATGCTCACGCAATGTCGGCTGCTCAGGTGCAGCGCCCTGCAGTAATTTAAAGCTCTCGATTCGATCATTTTTACAGGAGTAATCGGCAGCTAAACTATTCACGCCAGCGGTCTGCAGCCACTCCTTGGTGAAGGATTGCAAGTTCCGTCCGGTCGACTTTTCCATCGCCATAATAAAATCATTGAGCTGGGTATTACCGAAAGCATGCTTCTGAAAATACATTTGTAGACCCTGTTGAAAGGCCTTCTCGCCAATCAGGAAATGCAGCTGCTTCAGAAAGGATGCGCCCTTGCCGTAGGTAATCGCATCGAAGTTACTGCCGGCTTCTTCCGTATCAGCGACATCCGTAACGATGGGATGGGTGGTCACCAGCTGATCGGCATAGTAAGCACCGGTCTTGCTGCGATAAAAGCCAAGCCAGGTCTGAGGGAATCGGGCATCGGCCGCCTGAGCAAGAGACGCAGCATAGGTGGCAAAGCTTTCATTCAGCCAAAGATCATTCCACCACTGCATTGTAACGAGGTTACCGAACCACATATGAGCCATCTCATGAAGAATGGTTCCAGCCAGACCCTGCTCATCCGCTTGAGTTCTCTTGCCACGCACGAGAAATCTTTCGGAAAAAGTCACCGATGCAACATTTTCCATGGCTCCAGCATTGAAATCGGGAACCACGACCTGATCATACTTGCCGAAGGGATAGCTATAGCCCAGGTACTTGTCAAAGTAATCAAAGCCATGCCGGGTCGCTTGAAACCATTGATCCACAGGCATGTAAGAGGCCAGCGATTGCCGAGCCATAATTCGCAGAGGAATGCGGAAGCTCTTATCTTCCCACACCCGGTAAGGACCGGCATGGAGGGAAATGAGATAGGTGGAAAATTTCAGGGTGCGAGGGAATTCCCAAACGCGTTTTTCGCCGGCTTCACTGATGCTCTGCTCACGTACCGCCGACACGACCGTCCAAGTCTTCGGTGCTTTGACAGTGAGCTTGAAGCTTGCTTTAAGATCCGGCTGATCAAAACTAGGCATGAAACTATTGGCGGCATAGGGCTCGAAATGAGTGTAGGTATAGGCCTGCTGATCGATCGGATCCCGGAACCAATAGAGGCCGTTGCCGTCCTTGCTGTAGGCATGGCTATAAACGATATTCAGCTGGTTAGCTGCATTGGCTTTGAAGAGCTGTTCTTTGAGATAAATAGCCGTTCCGTCATAGTCGTAGCTAACAGCCTTGCCATTGACGAGAATGCTTTGCACGACGCCCTTGTCAAAATCGACTCGGAGGGGTTCATTCTGCGGCCGTAGCGTGAAATCGATCGTCACCTTGCCTTGAAAAGGCTCATCTGATTCAGGTAAGTCAATATCGAGAGCGTACTGGACCTCGTCGACCTGCTTTTTCCGCAGCTGGGCTTCAGACAGCTTCAGCAGGGCTGGACCAGCCAGCAGCGACGCTCCCTCACTTAAGGTAAAAAGGATACCTAGCCCCATGAAAAGATGGGCTGTCGATGGCATTCGTAAAAGCACAGTTGCCTCCTTAAGGTATGCAAGCTCGAGAAATCGCTTGTCGATTTCTGAAGACAGGTGGGACCATTCGTTGAAACGAAACTATGGCCCAGATTTATATGGGAGGCGGAAAATTGTCAACTCGGCTTGAATGTGCAAGCTGCATAAGGGTATTTCGAGGCGGGACCAGGATCCTGTCTTTTCTGCCAAACACAGGATCCCTGTCTGAGCGGCGAGCCGATTTTCAGTTGCTGGCGACAAGACCCGCAAAATGAGCCAGAAAGCTCAAAGATAGCTTGACGAATTCAGCGGACTGCGTGAAGGCTCCCGATTGAGCAATCACATCCTCGATGGTGTGAATCTTGCGGTTAAAATTAGTTGGATTCTCGGTGGGAAAAGCCACCGGAATTCCCTGCCGATGCCAAGAGCGATGATCGCTGGTGCCGGCCGTTAACTTATTTTTATTAAAAACCACAGTTTGATAGGAACGCAGCAGCTGCTCCATGTCAAGGGTGAGCTGCGGATCACTGTCATTGGTGACGAGCCATACCTGATCCTCGGGAGTGACTTTGTACATGTTCATATCATTCTGCACCATCGCTATCACTTTTTTACCGCTGCTTGCATAGCGTTTGGCGATGTCCAGACTGCCGATTAAACCCAACTCTTCGGCCGCATAGCCGTGGATTTCCACTGTCCGATCAAAACTGAGGCCACGATTGATGATGGTCCGAAACACTTCCATTTGAGAAGCTGTGCCGCTGGCATTGTCATCGGCACCTGGCGCAAGTTCCGAACCGCGGGCAATGCTATCGATGTGACTGCCTAGGACGATGATTTCTCCTGGGCGCTTTTGACCCAACACACGCACGATCAGACTGGGTTGGTTGTAGCCAGCATGGGCAATTTTTTCAAACGTCACGTCCGAGCGATCACCGGCTATTTCCTTATAGCGATCCAGTAAATATTCGGTAACGTCGGCAGCTTTACTGCTTTTGCCATAGCGAGTGCCAAGGGCCACCATTGCTTCCACGGTAGCACGAATCGCGTCGGTACTGACTTCGCTATGCAGCGATTTCAAAACGGCCACATTCTCCGTCAAAGGAATGATCGGGACAGCTTTATTTACCACGAGCTTGGCCGGTACTTCGTCGCCAAAGAGTCGAATCAACTGTCCACAAGCCCAGCGGTCTTCATGCAGGATTTCCGCCGATGCCAGCAAATCTTCCGGAGCGATCGCCACGACGGCAAAAGCCTCCGCAACATAGACTTCCACGCGTCCAAATTGTTCCAGAGTGAAACGATCATAACGGGAATCTTCCAGGTTCAACCAATAAAGGTCCTTAAATTCAGCATCCGTCGCAGTTGCTGCTCGAGTGATCATGTAAGGACCGGCGTCGAGCAAAACTTTTTCAATCGATTCCTGACCCACTGCCCCCCGTTTCACAAATTCCACCGGACTGGCTTGCGCGAGGCCCGACAGCATGAGGGCAATCCCTGACAACGCAATACGCATAGATCTTCTCCTTCACATAGAACATCCAGTGTGCGCTGTAAGGCGTCATGATATGATTGAAAAGTACTCAATGGTAGGCCCGATAGAATCAGCATACATTACATGCAGCAGATTTTTAGGGAAACACGGAAAGCCCTGCTGAAGCTTTTCATGCGCAGGGCTCCTATCACTTTCGAGTATGAGCGGCAGTTTTTAACGGCGCGCGAAGGCCTGCTGACATTCCTGTTCGGCCTGCCTATAGCTGGGGCTGAAAATTTTCTGCTGACAGTTTAGGCGAACATACTGCTTCAATCCATCGAAGCAAGTGGCCAGCGCCTGTTGAAAGCAGGTATTGGCCATTCGCAAACTCATGACGGTATCATTGCAGACCTGTCCTCCCAGATTGCTGCCATGCTGAAAGCCCGTTTGCGGACACTCGCCTTCGGGTTCACCGTTATGTCCTGGTTGGGAGCTGTGGCAGCTCTGGGCTACGTTTGCTTCCACTGTGGAAACACCCTGACGATAACCCTGGTGATAGTTGGAACTACTGAGCGACGCTTGCATCCTAGCTAATTCAGCAAAGAAGCGATCCGATCGAAAACACTCGCGATGGTACTTGCC
>JBGSRE010000967.1:0-1597 GCA_041737755.1 Oligoflexus sp. | reverse complement strand
AATTCTTGACGACATCGACGGCTTTTTTCTTGCCCATTGGGTCATAAACACCATAAGCCAGTTGATCTGGTCGCGGACCGAAGACACCCAGCATGATTTTTATCGACCGGCTTTCCAGGCGAAATTCAAGGCGGGCGTCAGTGATGGCCAGCTGCGGGTTTGGGTTGGAAAAAATGCTGGACCTTCGATCATGCGACGCAATAATCCAGCTTCGAAAATAGACGCGGCTTCCATCGATGGATTTGCCGACATTCCTTACGCTATCGATCATCAGGAAATCTTCCATCAAGAAGTCGATCTGGGTGTGCCCGTCGGATTCTGGCGTTCGGTAGGAAAATCACAGAACAGTTTTTTTGTGGAATCTTTTATAGACGAGATAGCCCAAAGCTTGCAGCAGGATCCTTTGCAGCTGCGGATCAGCCTACTCGGCAAAGAACCAAGGGCAATCAAAGTCCTTGAGCGGCTGGCTGAGGTCTGCAATTGGACGCAGAATCCGGACCGAGAATCGATGGGAATAGCCTTTTCGGAAGGCTTTGGCTCCTTCGCCGCGATGGCCGTTCAAGTCAAACTCGTCAGCAATAAAGTCAAAGTAGAACGGATCTGGACCGTGGTCGACTGCGGTCAGGTCGTCAATCGGGAAGGCGCTGAAGCTCAGGTTCAAGGCGCAGCCCTCTATGGATTAGCAGCGGCACTCTTGGGCAAAATCACCCTTACGGCCGGAAAAGTCGATCAATCCATTTTTGGCGATCGGCCTTTTGTGAAACTGGCAGAAGCACCGATGCAGGAGGTTTACTTTATCAACAATGGCTTAGCCAGCGGCGGTTTGGGAGAGGTGGCCACACCTCTGCCTGCACCGGCGATTGCCAATGCCCTGTTCCGTCTGACGCAAAAGCGGGTCCGACGTTTGCCTTTCAGCGATTTTTCCTGGACCTGAAGTCCGGTGTCAAGATTTAGAGTCCAGGATCAGACGGCCTTCGGCTTGTCTGATCCTGGACATATTTTTCTGCCTTTTTAGAGCGGCCCCGGCTCAAGCGAGTGGTCCAAGCCTTTGGTGAAACAAGGCTTAGCGCGCGCTCAGTTGTTTTGGGGAGGCTTCGTTCTTAAAGACTTTGCCGTCTTTCATGACGAAGGCAATGCGGGTCAAAAGCTCGATATTTTGCAGGGGATTGCCCTCCACGGCTACGATATCAGCAAGTTTGCCTTTCTCCAAAGATCCGATCCGGTCTTCCGCTTTGAGAAGTTGAGCGGCACTCAAGGTTGCGGCTTGAATGGCCTGCATCGGTGCCATGCCCGCTTTCACCATGAGGACAAATTCCTCTCCATTTTTACCATGCTCCGAAACGCCGGTATCGGTTCCAAATGCAATGCGCACGCCTGCTTTCACCGCCCGCGCAAAAGTCGCGGCAATTTTGGGTCCAATATCAGCGGCCTTTATGCGGACAAGTTCTGGAAAAAAGTCAACGATGCGAGATTTTTCAGACACCCAGTTGCCAGCCTCCAGAGTAGGAACAAAAAAGGTGCCACGAGATTTCATCTGCTGCACCACCTCATCGCTCATAAAGGTGCCATGCTCAATCGAGTCAACGCCAGCCAGAAC
>JBGSRE010000938.1:0-4613 GCA_041737755.1 Oligoflexus sp. | reverse complement strand
TCTTTCGTTTCAAAGGGGGCATGAGTCGCAAAAACGCGGAACTCGCGGTAGTAGCTGCGTTGGACTAGCTCAGAAAAATAGGGCTCAATGATCCGGAAAGTCGTCGCACAGTCAAACAAAGCGCGGTGAGCAAAAGGATTCACAAATCCATGATCGGCTGCAAGGTAGTTCAGGGCGCGGGTTCGAAAACCTTTCGTTTCCCAATCTATGTGTTTCATACTACAGGCCCAATGCAGATCCAGGCCACTGTACTCGCCTCTTTTCTGCATAAAACTACGGTCAAACTCCGCGTTATGAGCTACGACCAGAGAACAGCGCTCGAGGATACCGCGCACGAAGTCCCAATCAATTTTTTGGCCTTTCAGCATCGTATCGTTTAAACCCGTGAGTTTCTGTAACTCCGCGCTGAGGGGCTGCCCTGGATCCTCAAGACCGCCGTACATATTTAAGATTTCTGGTTTCCCTGATTCACCAACACCGAACTCGATCAGTCCGATTTCGATAATATGATCCGTTTCAGAATTGATTCCCGTTGTTTCCAAATCCAAAACCACACCGTAATCCATAAAAACTCCTATTTTGGCCAGCAGCGGACTAGGGAGATTTTGCCTCTTTTGCTAGCACCGTCATCTTGATGTAAAATAAGGGCATGAGTATCGATCCGCACTCGCGGGGTACTACTTATAAACCGGTCGTATGTAGCCCTCACAAGCGAAAAGTTGACGAGAGCCTATGAGTTCAAAAGCCAAAGAGCAAAAGACCAAGCCTAAGATCGATAAAGTGCCACCCATCCAAGTGAGCAGTTTTATCGAGTTAACGGCCGCCTTGAATCAGGCTCCTGAATTATCAGGATTTCAGTTTGAAGTCCCTACGGAAGGCGTGGTCAGCCTTCAAAAGGATGATATCACTCTGATATTCATCGAAGACAAAGCCTGGCAGGACACGCAATCGATCGGCCTGTTTTCGACTAAAGGCCATGATACCGGCCTATGCTTTATCTGCACGGGATCCGACGAAGATCTCGAATCGCTGCCGCCCAGTTTGGAAATTGCCAACTTTCGATCACTCGCATTTCCCTGTCGAGTTCGTCAACTCATTCATGATGTCCAAAACTTTCATCGACTCCAGACCCTGGTGCTCTTGGCAGAGCGTACCAATAAGAACGTGAAAGAAACCAATGAGCATGTCAAATACGTTCTTCGGGTGTCCCGCGAACTGAACGGTGTCCGTGATACTAAAAAATTGCTCTCGCTGATTTTGCAAAAGGCCCGCGAGATCACCAATGCTGATGCCGGCTCTATCTATACAGTGGACTGGAATGATCAGCGAGAGTCGGATAGTAAAATCATCTTCAAAGTGACCCAAAACGAAACTGTTTACCAGGAGTTGGAAGAATTCGTGATCCCCGTCAACGAGCGTTCCATGGTGGGAAGCGCTGTGATGCATCAAAAAGCGATTAATATACCTGATCTATACCTCCTCGATGAGGATTCCACAAAGAACCCCTATCATGCCAAACACGATAAAACTTTCGATCTTCGAACCGGCTATCAATGCCGTTCCATGCTCACCATTCCCATGTACGACATCAGCTATCGTGTCATCGGCGTGATCCAACTGATCAATCGAAAGCGCCCGAATACCAAAAATTTGAAAGGCATCAAAGATTTCACTGAATACGTCCTGACCTTCGATGAAACCGATGTGGAATATGCCGAGATCGTAGCCCAGCAGGCCGGTATTGCTCTCGAAAACGCTATGCTCACCCACGAAAAGGAAATGCTCTTTGAGGGTTTTGTGCATGCGTCCGTTACCGCCATCGAACAACGAGATCCCACTACCAGTGGTCATTCCCATCGCGTCGCTAAGCTCACTGTGGGTCTTGCCGAGATCATCAACAAGATCACGACAGGTCGCTTCAAAGATACAATGTTCGACAAAAAGCAGTTAAAAGAAATTGAATATGCTTCTCTACTTCATGATTTTGGCAAGCTGGGTGTCCGCGAACAAGTTTTGATCAAAGCCAAAAAACTTTATCCTTGGGAACTCGACCTGCTGCTGGAACGATTCGAACATATTCGGTCTCGTTTCGAAGTTGAGTATCTTCGTGAATACTTAGCTTTCCTCAGTGGCAAAACCACCGTAGCTCCTGGTTTTGGACCAGAAACCTTCCAATCGACTTACGAAAATCGTGTCAACGAACTCGAAGACTTCCTCCAATTTATTTTGAAATCCAATGAGCCGACGGTTTTGGAGCAGGGTGGTTTCGAACGCCTGAAAGATATTGCGAATATGTCCTTTCGCGATGGCCGACAAAAAACTCGACCTCTACTCAATTATCGCGAGCTGGAGGCTCTCTCAGTATCACGTGGTTCGCTGACTCGTGAGGAGTTTGCTGAAATCCAAAGTCACGTGACGCATACCTATGAATTTTTGCGAAAAATTCCATGGGGTCGCTCTTTCCCTAACGTCCCTCAAATTGCTGCAAAGCATCATGAAAAGCTCGATGGTACAGGCTATCCGGGTGGATCGCATGACGATGAAATTCCAGCCCAGACCCGTATGATGACCATTGCCGATATTTTCGATGCCCTCACGGCCGCCGATCGTCCTTATAAAAAGGCCGTTCCGGTGCCACGCGCGCTTGATATCATCGAGATGGAAGTGAAGGCTGGCAAAGTTGATTCGGAGCTCTTCAAAGTTTTTGTTGAGTCTCAAGTTTATCAGGTGGTGATTGATAAAAATCAGCAGGCATCTTAAGACTGCAAAGGAACTCTTTCTGTTCCGAACCAGAGGCCAAGCTGATGCATCCTTCTCTATCGACTGAACTGCTTCTGGCTGCTTACAGCCATGGCTTCTTCCCTATGCCCCATCCCGAAACCGAGGAAATCGTTTGGTTTAACCCGGACCCTCGGGCGATCCTGCCTTTGGATGGCTTTCATTGTTCCCGATCCCTTCACCGCTCTTTACGCAAAAGTGAGTTCACTGTTAGCATCAATAAAGATTTTGTCGGGGTCATGGCTGGCTGTGCAGCCCGTGAGGAGACCTGGATCAACGCGGAAATTTCGGCAGCCTATCAGAATCTTTATGAAGCAGGTCATGCCCATTCTCTTGAAATATGGCAAAAAGGCGCCCTAGTCGGCGGCACTTACGGGGTCGTGATTGGAGGCGCTTTCTTTGCTGAATCCAAATTCCATAAGGTCACAGACGCTTCCAAGGCCGCTCTTTACTATTTAACAGAACACCTTCGTGCCAAGGGTTTCAGCCTCCTTGAAGTGCAGTTCATGACGCCACATCTGCGCACACTAGGCGTGATTGAGATCCCTGTTCGTGACTACGAACAACGTTTGGGGCGGGCTTTGCGTCACAGTGTCAGCTTTGAACCCCTCGTCCTGCCGACGCCTCAGAGCGAAATGGAGTCCGAAAAGGCTCCAAATCAAGTCACAAAGAGCCAAAAAACGTGAGACACTGCAAATATTGTCTGGAAATCACCTATAATATTGTTTAGGATTGGGCTCCAAATTTCCCTCAGCCCGACCTTAGGCTGGGATTGTGTGCTTTATATATTTGGTTTTAAGGGTCTGACTCAGATCCGCTTTGTTAGGGGAGTTTATGCCAGGAGTAAGACTTAAAGAGGGTGACAGCGTCGAAAGAGCTCTGAAAGCTTTGAAGAAGCAAGTCGAAAAAGCCGGGACTATCTCGGAGCTCAAAAAACGCCAGCACTATGAAAAACCCTCCATCAAACGCAAGAAGAAGCAGGCTGCTGCTCGTAAGCGTTTGATGAAGCAGTTGAGAAAACTGGGCCTCGCCTGATCATCCTGCAACGATAAGTTGAAGGTGTGGCACAGCGCGTCCTACTAAGATCTCATCGCATTGAACTCATAGAAAAGCATTCGCGATTCATTGGGGTTGGCTGTCCGTGCCAATCCCTCGATGCGTTTAAGATGTTCAAAGCCGAATTAGAGCGAGAGTTTGCCGACGCCTCACACATCACCTTCGCCTATAAATTCTTTGACGATCAGCAGCTCCAGCAGCGTTTCTCCGATGCCGGTGAGCCCTCCGGCACCGCGGGGAAGCCTATTCTCATGCATATTGAAGGACAGGGTCTCATTCAAGTAGTGATCTTTGTCGTTCGCTATTTCGGAGGAGTGAAACTGGGTGCTGGGGGATTGGTCCGGGCCTACGGCAATACCACCAAACAGCTCATCCTCGATGCTCCACTCGCTGATTATATTCCTAAAGTGGAAATCGAAGTTCGCGTACCTTATTCGGAACAAAACCGAATGGATTATCTGTGCCGCAAGCATAAGGCTGAAATCCTAGAGCGACGCTTTGCAGAAGACCTTAGCTGTAGGATTCGGCTGCCGGAGAGCGAGCAGAAGGTTTTTATCGACGCTCTCATGCCGTTTCTTCGATCATAGGGGTTCCCGACGCTTGCTACGCAAGCTGGGAATGACCAAGCGGCTTCTTGCTACGAGATGTGCTTCGATCATAGGGGTTCCCGACGCTTGCTACGCAAGCTGGGAATGACCAATCAAATCTTCTTGCAACGATTAGTTCATCACACGCCAAGTGGCTGACGAACGTTGAACAGCCACCGATCGTTTCGTTAT
>JBGSRE010000919.1:0-3850 GCA_041737755.1 Oligoflexus sp. | reverse complement strand
CAACTTCCACGTGAACCTTGCTACCTGCCTCGGCTATCGGGATATGCTCCGCTTTGATAAGCTGACCATCGACCCGCAACTCGGCTATTCCCTTGCATCGTCCAAGCGGATTTTTCACGACGATCGTATACTCGGCGCCGCGGAAGGTCCGCTGCGCGGTATATCCCGGCCAATCACTCGGAATACAGGGATTAATTTTAAGTCCCTGGTAGTCGGGCTGGATGCCCAGGATGCCTTGGGAAATCGTCACAAAAGTCCAGGCTGCAGTGCCTGTCAGCCATGAGTTTTTCGCTTCGCCAGGGGTCGCTGCATCGCGTCCTGCAATCATTTGCGCATAGACATAGGGCTCGGCCCGATAGGTCTCAATCTGATCTTCTTTAGCCGAAGGGCAGATGCTTAAATAGTATTCGAAAGCCCGATCGCCATCGCCTTGCAAACACCAGGCTAGGTGAATCCAGGTATTGTTGTGACAGAAGATCCCAGCGTTTTCTTTGTAGCCTGGAGGATAACTGCTGACCTCGCCCAATTCAAGGTGATAGCGACTGTAGGCGGGTTGCTGCAAGATGATGCCGTTCCTGGTGTAAAGCATTTCATGCACGGCTTCCAAAGCCTTGAGGGCTTTACCATCGGTTTGCCCTGCCCCACCCAAAATACACCAGGCCTGGCTTTCAATGAAGATTTTACCCTCCTCATTGTTTTTCGAGCCGACCGGTTGGCTCTTGGCATCAAAGGCCCTTAGGAACCATTCGCCGTCCCACGCAGCTGTTTCAACCACGGTTTTCATATCTTGATAGTAGCCATCCATGCGCTGCGCATCTTGCGGCTGATCGAGCCATTGGTAGAGCTCTTTCATGTCCCGACTTGCATAGAGAAAAAGTCCGGCGATCATCACCGATTCGGCAACCGAACCATGAACATCACCGGCCGTTTGAAAGGACTCATTAGGCTCAGTGCTGAAGCAATTGAGATTCAGGCAGTCATTCCAATCGGCGTGTCCAATCAGAGGCAAGCCATGCGGCCCTCGATTCTTCAGCGTATACTGAATGCTGAGTTCCAGATGATGCAAGAGGTTCTGTTTGGAATCTGGTAGATCGGAGTAGCCAACCTCTGCTTGCAAAATCGTCTTGTCACCCGTCTCCTTGATGTAAGCCGCAGTGCTCAGAATAAGCCAAAGATGGTCGTCATAAAAATCACCACCGATCTCGGCATTGCCCTTTTTAGTCAAAGGTTGATACTGATGATAGCAGGTTCCATCGCTCAGCTGGGTTGAAGCGATATCGAGAATTCTTTGCCGGGCGCGATCCGGTATCATATGCACAAAACCCAGGATATCCTGATTGCTGTCACGGTAGCCCATACCACGGCCTATGCCGGTTTCATAGCCACTGGCCGAACGGGAAAGGTTAAAGGTCGCCATGCACTGATACTGATTCCAGGTATTGACCATGCGCTGGGCATGAGCATTGGGGCATTCAACCTGAAATTGATTGAGCATGCCTTCCCAGTTACCCTTGAGTTTCTGGAAACTTTTTTGGATCGAAGCGTTATCGGCAAATCTTTGCAGCAGCTCGTGGGTCTTGGTTTTATTGAGCTGACCCTGAGCATCAAACTTATCCACTCCGGCTTGGTCGACATAAGCAAGGATATAGGCAAAACTGGTCTTTTCACTGGCTTTCAGCTGCAGATCGATCTGGTGCGAACCTATTGGGTTCCAGCCATGCGCCATGCTGTTCTTAGCTTTGCCCTTGAGAACGCTGTCAGGCTCATGCAAACCGTTGTGGACGCCGACAAAAGCATCGCGACTGGTATCAAAGCCATCGATCGGTCGATTGACTGCAAACACAGCGTAGTGCTGCCGCCGTTCACGATATTCGGTCTTGTGAAAGATCGCCGAACCTTCCACTTCCACTTCGCCAATGCTATAGGTACGCTGATAGTTCGTCATATCATTGAGAGCTTCGAACAGGCAAAACTCGACAAAAGAAAAAACCGACAGAGACTTTTCCGCCGAGCCCTTGTTATGGACATTCAATTGCCAGACTTCACAGGTTTCGCCCGGTGGCACGAACATCAGGAGTTCGACTTCGACGCTGTTCTTGACAGCTTTTATTTTGGTGTAGCCAAGTCCGTGCCGACACTCATAAAAGTCTAAAGCGGTCTTGACGGGTTTCCATCCGGGATTCCACACATCCGATCCGTCTTTGATATAAATATAGCGCCCGCCCAAATCCATCGGCACATTGTTGTAACGATAGCGGGTCAAACGCCGCAGCTTGGCATCTTTCCAAAAGCTATAGCCACCTGCGGTGTTGGTGCAGAGCCCAAAGAATTCTTCCGAACCCAAGTAGTTGAGCCAAGGCAAAGGCGTGTCGGGGCGAGTGATCACATATTCCCGAGCCTTATCATCAAAATATCCATACTGATTGCCACTGGAATTACCCATAAGTAAATCTTTCCTCACCATTCGGCGATTGCATCCTGTTATTAGCGCCCCAGATACGCTTGTACTTGATAGTGGCCTCTTGGGAGCACCGGAATTTTATTGCCTTGAACTTTTCGTCCATCGATCAAAAGACTGGAAATGCCCTTCATTTTACCGTCTGGATTGAGAATCGTGATGCTGAAGTGAGCGCCACGGAAACGCCGGTCAATCTTCACTTGATCCCAATGCGGAGGCAGACAGGGATCGACGATAAGGCCATCCAGATCGGGGCGAATACCGAGAATATACTGGGTCGCCGCCAGATAGGTCCAGGATGCTGTTCCGGAAAGCCAGGCGTTGCGCCCCAAACCAAATTGCGGATGTTCATCACCGAGAATATTTTGTGGGTAGCAGTAGGGTTCGGATTCGAAGACATCGAGACTGTCATTTTTTTGCGCCGGATTGATTTGATCATAGTATTCAAAAGCCCGCGCACCATTGCCACGCATCGTTTCGGCAATCATCATCCAAGGATTGGCATGGAGAAAGATGCCACCATTTTCTTTGGCTCCCGGTGGATAGGTCGTTACTCCCCCAAGCATCGGATCGAAGCCTTGATATCCAGGAGTTGATAGCTTGATGCCGTACTTGGTATTCAAATGCTCATAGACCGATTCAAGAGCCATTTCGCGCCGATCTTCTTCGGCAAACCCGGAAAGAACGGCCCAGGACTGAGCATTGACCCAGACTTTTCCTGCTGTGTTGGCGGCGCTGCCAATTTTCTGGCCTTTTTCATCAAAATAGCGCAGATACCAGGCGCCATCCCAGGCCTGCTCATTGACCAGCCCTTTCATAGCTTCATAGTAGCCGAGGATCTTGTGCTTAAATTCGCTTTTCCCGTAGGCTTCACAGAGCGGCACGAGCTCGAGGATCGCTTTACCAAACTGGTTGGCGACCATCAGCGATTCAGCACCCTTGGGTAGGTTGACCGTATCGTTCCAGTCAGCAAAGCCAAGCAGAGGCAGACCGTGCTGGCCTCGATCGGACCAGGTGAACTCGATCGCGCGAACCATGTGCTCCCAAATACTGGCCTCTTCGATAGCTAGTCCTTGGGCATCCTTATCGTAAAAGGGCGCCTTTTGATCGAGCATACTCAGCTTGCCCGTTTCCTTGATATAGGCCACCACCGCATAGATCATCCAGAGATGATCGTCACCATAGTAGTTGGGTCGATCAGGATCTTCCACGGAATCGCCCTGACTGGCTTCCATGGATAAGGGGTTAAACTGATGCATAGCTGAGCCATTGCGCTTTTGCATGGACAAGAGCTTCAACGCCAGTTCCAAAGCCTCTTCGGGCATGTGACTCATCACTCCCAGCAAATCCTGCGACGAATCGCGGAAGCCGATTCCTCTCGAGCCGTAGCCG
>JBGSRE010000864.1:0-2805 GCA_041737755.1 Oligoflexus sp. | reverse complement strand
CCATCACATCCATAGCATATTCAAAGAAGAAATTGTGGTGACCCGGTGCATAGACCGATTTGAAGGGCGCTTCGATCACCAGTTCGCGGTTCAAAAGCCCATGGATACGGGTCGAATCAAGGTGCACAAATCGGGTCTTGTCAAAACCTTGAAAGCCGCTGCGACCCTTGAGAGAAAGAGTATAGGCCTGGCCGTCCTTGCTGGAATACTTCTCCGAGTAACTCACAGGTGCTCGGCGTTCTTTGGCATAAGGACTGGCGGCCAACGAGCTGCCAGGCTGAAAAGCTTGGTAAGCATCGCTTTCACAAGGGTAATCACCCAGGACAAGCTGATAATCCTGAGTATCTAGCCCTGAAGTCAATTTCATGTCTGAACTCCAGATACTCTGCACCGCCGAGAGCAAAAGTCTTGGCTGGGCAAGAGATCTTTCCTGACGACCCGTCCATTCCAGACGCAGAGCCTGTCCTGAAACATTCACGCCAACGCTGACGGTATATTCCCGACGCTGATTCTGCGAGCCCCAAAGCTTCTCCCAAGGGGTGAATAGAATGCGAGCCGAGGAGTCCATTGCCACGTCCTGACCAAACATGCGCAGACTCTCGAGCGGATTTTTCATTTCTAGGGCTTCGTCCAGCGGCACTTCCTGCAGAGCGATCGACATCTGCATGACGGTGCTAAGTTTCAACTTCGCCAGACTCGAGGCATTCTCAGAGGGACTTGGACACAGCCGTGCCTTGCGCTCACCGATAAGTATCGTGCCGCGGTCAAGACCTTGAGTGGAACTGCTCGGCATGGGAACGGGACGAACCTGCTTGATGACGATTTGCTGGACACCATTTTTCTCTATCCACTTCCACTCCATATCCAATTTGAATTGGCTGGAATCTTTTGGTTTCAGCGCTTGGATGTAAGCAGCATGGACGATACTCATTTGTTCATAGAGCTGACGATACATGGCATCCGGCATCAGCATGCGACCGCGAGGAACTTCGGTACTGGCAATCTGCTGCTCGAGTTCTTGGCTCGTTATCCTAACGGTTTCGGGAGTTTTTCCAGCCGGTGGATTGGCAACCTCCAGATCTTCACCAGGGAAACCTGTGCTTTGAACTTCGATATTTTGCGGACCATCGCCACTATAGTTGTACGGAGGATAGCTGGAGATGGCGACGCCGTTGGCTAGTTCACCTTTAAACGAGCGCTGGACTAGGATGCCCATAGCTGCGCGTGATTCATCCACCGAATAGTGTCGCCGGGCAAGCCAGGCTTTCAGACTGTAGAGACTGGCCCAGACCTTTTGCATGTTTTTGATGACAGCATCTTTTTTGGCCGCACACATGCCAGTGCTGGCTTGCTTGTCGTCATCCCCTACGCATGCACCCTTGGATTCATAAAGACCAGCTCCATTGAATTCGGGATGATCTTCAATATTGCTACTCGAACGGAGTTTGATTTTGGTCCCGACTGGAAAGACAGCTTGAATGGCATCGAGGACTAAAGTTTGGGTGGCCTTGGCCAGCTTTGCCTGTTCGATCAGCGACCGGACTCGAATCAATCCTTCCGCCGTTTCTTTGGAGCTCACGCTGGGAGCCAGGAGCGTTTGCAGCTCTTGGTCCAAGGCCGTACGGAGATTCTTTCCATCAGCGGTCTGAGCGTCGATCATTGCTTGAGCAAACAAGCCCATGGGCAGCGCCAAACCTTCGGCTATTGTGTAGTTCGGAATCAGTTTTTTCAATTCCGCGACGTTGGCTGCTTTAGCCCCGACTTTTGCAGCATCGGTCCGACCGACTAGGGTAAGGTTCAGGGGCATGACAGCACTGCGATCGAAGTCTTCGATAAACAGGGGGAGCGGCTTTTTCAGAGCTGCTAACTGCGACGCTTCCGCGGCCGTCAGGGCATCGCCGGAACGCAGCAGAAACTGGCAATTGCCTACGGTTTCGCCTTGAGCCTGAAAGAACACGGGGCTCTGACTTTGGGCCAGTTGCAACCAATGCTGCTGATCAATCGCAGCTTGTTCATAGACGAAGGGAATGCCTAGCATGCCCGCTAAGAGGGCAGGATGCGAGGAAGGGGATGAAGTTTGACTGACTACGATGCCAGCCACAACGGGCATTTCACGGGGCAGTTCTTCCATAACCAGGATATCTTGGGCCGTGATGGCTCCTTCGGCAAGCAGTCCGTCCCATTCCCCGGCACGCACGATTCGCACATGGCCTACGCCCCAGGCTTGGTTGTAACAAATGCGATTCGCCGCGGTTTCACGCTGGGCAAATTCAATACCAAGCTCTTGAAAGCGGGCTCGATCATTTTGAGTAAAGTTCATCTGCTCCGTGACAGGTAAATACAGGACCTTTTGCAGATGGGGAGCCAGCTGATTCTTGAGCAGCGCAAACACATCGGCCACCAGTTGGGCCGGGAGCGGATCTTTTCCTATCAGTTGAACATCGACTGAATCGGGATGCTGGTAGTCATCAATCGATTTGGGAATCAAAAGAGTTCCCAGCAAAAGACGGCGACCGTTTTGATAAAGTGTGATGGTATCCAATTGCTGCGTGGAAAGACCCAGATAGGCAGGCAATGTGATCAGATGCTCTGCATGATACTTGAAAAGGGAGGGATGCCAGATCAAGGAAGTGAATTGACCTTGCTCATCCAAAGCGATCGAAAATTTGAGATAACCGCGATAGTTTGCATCCTGCCAGGTCCCAACAAAATAACTCCAAAAATTATCATCATTGAGAGGCTCAGCTTGCACGGTGAATTGCCGACTCAACGATTGGATAGAGGAAGACCTTGGGGTTGCTGAGG
>JBGSRE010000822.1:0-5269 GCA_041737755.1 Oligoflexus sp. | reverse complement strand
GTCTGCCTATAGTCTGCAGCATTATCGAATCGATACGAGTAATTATCTGAATACGCCCGATACCACCGTGCTATCTTCGGTGACCTATAATATTTTCGGCGTTGATCCCGAACTGACGACCAGCGATTTATGGGCGCCACTCGTTTCGGTTTCGAATATGGCGACGTGGAACTTTGCTTTCTTTGCACACGACATCTGTGGATCGGTTTTGCCTGGTGGAACAAAATTCTCCATGTGGCTGGAAGAAAACACGGAGATTGCGGGAGACGATGGGGACGTAGCTAAACGCTGGCCAGCCTTTAATTTCATTTCGCCACCTGAAGATCGCTTTCTGGAACCAACGCGTCGCCTTTTACGGCAGACGGGTGACGGAGTTCGTGGCGATGCCAGCACCCTTTCTGCAGCTACCTTGAATTTCAATACAATCGATCACCCTTCCAAAGACGCAGGATATCCGATCACAGGGCAATTGGTGATTCCGCAATGCAACTCTCCTTGCACGGGTGCTGTGAATCCAGCGGATCCTGGAGCCGCCTGTCTTGGGTGGACAGGCTATTTCAAAATTTTGATTGAAGAACCTGCTTTAGGTTCTGCCATCGACGCATCGTCGAGTGTGATACAAACTTATATCAATCTGCCCAAAGTTAATGCCTGTAAATGTGTAGGTGGGGGGCTGCTGTCGGCGACTTTGGGCCAGTGTGTTTGTCCTGGTATCCAGACATTTAATCTTGCAACGCAAACCTGTAGTTAGTTTCTGGCGCTTAAGCGCCAGAAACTATCCAGAGCGTAGCGATGGATCTCGGTGATCATAGACCAATAAAGGCTAACGATAGGCTGCTCTTCAAAAAGAGCGGCCTAGAGCTGATTTTACACCCGTAGACAAGATAAAAATAAAACAATTACGGATAGATAAGGATAAATCGAGACTTTCCTGGCCAGCTTCTATCAAGTCTTCGATGGGCCGACCGATAGAAAGAGGACATGGTAGCCTTTTAAGGAATATCAATTTATGAGTCGCTGCGAATTTCGATGGATCAACGACCGAACCCTCAAGATATCCGGCACAATTGATGAGAATTTCTCGATCGATGAGGAATTGCCAAAGTTTAAGGATGAAGTGTGGATAGATTTGCGTGATGTGGCTCGGATCAATAGCTGTGGTGTTCGGGAATGGATCAAAGCCATTGTCAAGAATCAATCCAAGATTCACTATATCAATTGCTCTTCGGTTATCGTTACCCAATTTTCGATGATCCCTGAATTTATCGGTCGGCATGGTGTGGTCGATTCCTTTGAAACACAGTTTGTTTGCCCAAGTTGCGGACATGAAGATGGGATGATCCTAGTCGTCGGTAAGGATATCCAAGCGGGTCTGGAAAGCTATATGGAAAGCCCTGAAATGAAATGTTCTGAGTGCGGCGAGCATATGGAATGCGACCATAATCCTGAGCTCTATTTCTCTTTTCTCTCCGAAGTGGCCTGATAGGCCTTCCTCTGTACATTTCCAGCAGCTGCTTGGAATTGATCACAGAGGATAAGAGAATTAAGCCTCCTTCGATGAATCTTCCAGTACCAATCCACGATGATAGTCCTTGACCAACTTGCCTCGCAGAGTAAAAGTCATCTTTTTGCTGAGATATTCATTGCAACGGTTTTCGCCGAGTGTTGTCCGATAGATGTTGATGAGGCAATAATCAACGCGGGTAATTTTATTGGCAGTCGCCAGAGCGGATTCAATTTGCTTCATCTGAGACATCCTGGCTTTTTCATCTTTTTCACTGATCGGTGGTTCCGACTTCAGCAATAACGGATCACCGGAGTTTACCGAAGCTACTATCCGTGTTCTTAGACTCTTGGCTTTCATGATGCGCTGCTTGTTATGAGTCTGTTCAGCCTCAGAAAGTGCTTGGATGGCATCTTCCAAACGGTTAGCGCGAGCAAACCCCAAGCCCAGGTTGTATTGAATGAGAGCCTTCATTTCCTGCTGATTTTCTGGTAGTGATTCCAGGGTGCGCTTATAGAGATCAAAGCCTTCCTCAAAGTTACCGACTCGAATCATAGTTACTGCGCGGTTGTTCATGAAGGCCAGGATTTCTTTAAAGGATTTGAGTCGACTCAGTAATTTGCGTGCCGTATCGGTGTGACCTCGCTTGATTGCGCCTTTTGCTGCCGTTTCGATGACATGAGTGGATTCGTCATCGATGGCTTCTGCCTTGGTCATTATCTGATCAAAGGCCTTATCGTTACCTTGCTCGAGCTGGCATTCCGCTATGCTGCAAAGATGCGTAACATTCATTGGTGAAATAAAAGCCACATTGGCAAGACAGCGAATGGCCGCTTCGAAATCTCGCAGTTTCATCAGTGATTTGCCGAGAATTTCCATTGATTCTTTGGAGTTACCTCCTTGCTTTAAGGCTCCCATGGCATGCTTTTTGGCATGCAGAAAGCAACCGGAGTCGAAAGCGACTTGAGCTTCTATAAGCAGTTTATCCGAATCTAAAAGGGCAGGAATACTGAAATAGAGTTGCTTGAAACGTTTGACTTCGGGTAAATCGTGCCTCTTCGATGCAAGCAGCAGTTTTTGTTTGATCACCATAGGGTCAGTAGGTTTGGTGTGCTGCTGCAGAGTCCAGATAATATCCCGATTCAACGCCATCTCTTCAATAGGCTTTTGCAGGAGACGACTGGCACCGAGCTCGCTTAGAATGGGTGCATCCCGCTCTTCGATTGATTCATTAATAATGAGTAGAGGGATATCTAAACTCATGCGATTTCGCAGTTTGTAGAGAAAGACTGGACCTGGCAGATTGGGTAGTTTCCATTCGGAAATGATCAAATCGACCTTTTTATTTTCGCGAATCCATTTCAGGGCAGAAATGGGATCACGAAAGCAGGTTACCTCAGTAAAGCCGAGTTTAGTGAGGGTTTTTTTGAGTATGGTCAGAGATTCCGGAGAGGGGTCCACACAGAGACAACTGCGGAAGCCCCAGTGTTCGGCTAACACAAATTCTGGTTCTTCAGGCAAGGCATCACTGTCAAAAAACTGCCGGCTCAGTTCGCGCACGCGATCCTGTTTGTCCGAACCGGTAATTTGAATTTGGTGCAAGATGACTCGTCCTGTTTCTAACTCACCCATCAAAAGAAGAGAATGGGCCAGGGCAAGCATATACTCTGCATTGCCAGGGAAAACCTGTAAGAGTCCCGAGAATAGCGAGCGGAGTTCGCCAAACTCCTTGATCTCGTGCAAATATTCTTGAAGATAAAAAGCGGCGATTCGTGTGAAGTCGAATTCAAAGGCGACTATTTTATCGATCAGCTTTTTCATCTCGGGATAGCAGGCTTCTTTGGTCATGGAAAATTTGTGGCAAGACAAAGCTCCCATGGCAAAGGCTTTGGGGAGCAATTCATCTTCCTCATCAAGCAGAATCGATACTTTTACATGACGAAGCATTTGATTTTGATTGATGACATCCAGTAATTGCAAAATGGATAGATCGTTAGAGTCTAGGAGCGGTGAAATGATCCAGCCGACTTCTTCGGCCTCCATCATTTCCAGACAAGTTTTGATGTCACTGACAACGACAACGTTGGAAAAGCCCAGCTCTTTTAGCACCGAAGAAAGCAATTGACGCTGGGAACTACTCGCCGAAATCGCGAGGCACCGCATAATTTTTTCTTCGAAGCGATTAGGCAACGCTATTCTTCCTTTCCAAGAGGCGCCTAGCTGCTTCGACTAGTGCGTCCTGCCGCACCGGTTTCACCAGCCAAGCATCGATGGATAACTTTTTGCCCTCAGCTATCAAAGCGGGTTGCGAATAGGCGGTCATGACGATGATCTTTGCCGATTCGGCGAGGCGCATGCGCCTTAGAGTTTTTACGAATTGCAAGCCGTTCAGTTTGGGCATCTTGAGATCGGTTACGATCAGGCGAATATCGGGATGGGCCATGACTTGCTGCACGGCTTCTTCCCCGTTCGAGGCGTGGACAATGCGAAAGCCGGCGTTTGTGAGCACTTCGGCCATCAAATTGCGGATTTCTTCCTCGTCATCGGCCATCAGAATCTTCGGCGCCAATTCCATGCCAGGCCTTTCCTCGGCGGCATTGCGCGGGGCCGTGGTAAGGGTAGCGGGAGAGTCCAGCCAAGAGGCTTCAATTTTCCCGTCATCTAGAAGCTGACGCAGTTTGTCGATTGCAAGCTGGCGACCCGCTTTCGCCGCCATCTGCCAGTAGTGCGCTGCTTTCCGATAGTCCTGTGGCCTTTCGATACCAATCTCAAAGAGGAAGGCAAGTGAGCACTGCGCTTCAGTGTCTCCTTCTGACGCCTTCGTATCGAGGTCCGCTTCAGCCATGACAAGTCCTTCAAGTTGATAGGGGTTCTCGATAGAGTTATCGGCAGAGAAATATCAGACTTGATGAGCGGCAGTTACGCATAGCTATTTTCATGCTTGGTAATGGCCGTAAACCCAAGGGGAAAGCTTTGTAAAGTGAGTGGTTTGTCTGAGTGAAAGGGTTGGAACTCGGTCACGGAATCCTGTATACCAAAGGTGGTGATTGCAAGAATGAGGGTCTTTCATATGGCAAACCAGCAGCAAATGCTGTCCAGACTCAAGGATTTATCCCAAATTCCTTACATTGTTACTCTCGATGATGATCCCGTAATGGCGAGAATTATTGAAGAAACATTGGGTTTGAAAAATTTTGCCTTCAGCCAGAGCGAACAATTATTGGAATGTGCCGGGGATATGTCTCCTGTCGGTGCATTCGTTGATATTCATTTAAAAGGCGAGTGTGGTCTCGACACCATTCCTCGGCTTCGTGCACTCTGGCCGACCACTGCGATCATTGTGATCAGCGGTGACGAATCGGATGCCAGCATCAGCCAGGCCTTGGCGTCGGGAGCAGATGATTTCGTACGAAAACCTATTTCGCCTGCTGAAGTTGTGGCACGCCTCCGGGTTCGAATAGAAGATTTGAATGACAAAAATCGAATGAATCTGCTCAAGTTTGGCGATCTCAAAGTCGACTTGAAGCACAAGACGATCAGTGGGAGCAAGAGTCAACTCATTCTTTCCGCACGTGAGATCGATCTGCTTGCAGAATTGATTAGGGCTCACGGTACCATCGTTCCCAAAGACGTTTTGAAGCGGGAACTCTGGGGTTCTTTGGCGGTAAGTGACAACGCTCTCGACCGAAAAATTTTTGAAGTACGTCGTGCTCTGCGCGAGGTGAGTGATAATGTTGAATTGCACTCCATATATGGGATCGGTAT
>JBGSRE010000780.1:0-8622 GCA_041737755.1 Oligoflexus sp. | reverse complement strand
TTTTTGTGCGGACTGAAGCAAATAAATCAGGCCTTTGCGCACTTCCTGTGAGCCTCGTTCTGTATTAAAACGACCCTGGGCACGCATCGTGAACGGCCAAGGTCCCACTCTTTCGTTACTCAGTAGGGGGTGATTTATTTCCAGGTTATTGCTGGCGATCTGAACATCGAAAGCTAAATCCTGCGATTCTTTCAGCCCATCCACCTGCATCTTCAGAAGGAGTTCAATTTTTTCCTTTGGTTCGACACTTCGCAGGAAAGGACGCCAGGCAAATGGCAGGCCGATACGTTTATGCCGAAGTTCAATGGAGTCGAGATCTTCCCCCAATGAACCTTGCAATTGCCAGGGTTCGCTGCCCTCTTCTCGGGCCGTGACAAAGAATGGCAAACGTCCCTGCTTGGCCTGTAGAATCAATTGTCCATCCAAACCCTGTAGAATTTTTTTGTCTCGATAGCGGAATCCCTTGAGTTGAATTTCCATGAGCTGTTCCGAAGCCGAAAGCCAGGCGTCCAGTTTCTCGATGAGGAGAACAGGCTCACGATGGCTATCCAAAACTTCCAAGCGAACCTGTTGCAATTCTAGATTGATACCCGTCTTGAGAAATCCTTGCAGACGATCCAAAAAGGGGAGGGCGGCTTGATCATCTGCCGCTTGCGGCGATCTTTGGCTGGCGACGACCGGTTCCGAAGAGCTTGGCATCCGGAGCAAAGTAATCCGGGAGCGCTTCAAGGTGATGCGATCGGGACGAGCAAAACCGCGGCCTGGCCATAGTTTAAGGTGGACGTCGATCGAACCAAAGGAACGCATCTGAGAAGAAGTCAGTTCCAGTCCTTCTATACGAAATCCACCCCAGATAAGACTGATATCTTGATACTGGATTTTAACAAGGCTTTGCTTGAGGTTATGGCTCAACTGACGAGTGGCATAGGCTTTCAAGCTGGGCTTGATCCATACAGAAAAAGCCAAGACGCTGAAGCAAAGCCCCGACAGGAGAGCGAGAAGAGTGAGCATTCGCGGTATGCGGCGCATGTTCATCCGTCGATTGAAAGAAAATGAGCAGGTCTTCCCCTTATTATAGCAGAGCAAGGGGCCCGGCAGTGAGCTGGCGGGAGAAGGCTGGACTATGTAAAAAATCCGAGTAAAAGCAGGTTTTTATGGTTAGCAGTTGTCCTGGGCTGTTATCTCTGCACAAAATTGATAATCTGGCCTAGAACATGGATTTCCTGAGGCAATTCTTGGTCCCACATCTGCTGCTCGAGTGATCCATAGCGTTAAGCCGGAAAAGCGGTCAGGACCTGGGTGTAATAGGCTTCGAAGTCAGCTAAGCGATCGACCAGAATGCTTTTGAGTATGGACACATCGAGTGCTGCATAGTCATGCACGGCTAAATTGCGAAATCCAGCCATTTTACTCATGTTAGCTGCGGCAGCCGTATCGATAATCTGCGCTTCGCTCAGAATCATAAACGAGTGTTTATAGCTACGCGGCAACATCAATCCTTTGGCGGCGATCACGAGTTGTGCCATGTCAATCGCCGACTGCGCTGCGCGTTGCACGTTAAGCACAAAAACATCCTGCATAAGCTGGTCGTCAAGACTTGCCGGATCGAGCTGAGTGGCTCTTTTGATGGTGATGAGGCAATTTTGTATATTGACGATTTTGCCAAGTATGGCGTCACGTTCAAGCATAGATTCGACGCTTTAAAATTGCATCTTCAGCGACGCGGCGAGCCCTTTTGAAGTCGAAGTACTCGCTGATTTTGCGTGATTTGAAAAGGTAGAATTCTACCGTGTCAGCAGCGTAGATGAGCCGACCATTGGCCAGGACTTGCATGATGATAATGGGATCGGCTGTACTGAGATCGATAATATCCAAGTCTCGATTCGTTAAACCACCCAAGCAATGGCGCAGATCCGTCATCTCTCCTTTGCCGTTAGCGTATTCTATCGGAAACACTGCTAAGTCAACATCGCTCTCAGCATTGAAACTCGGGCCTAGTAGCGAACCGAAAGCCAGAGCAAACCGAACTCTACCTTTAACTGCTTCGCTCAAACGCTCTAATATTGCAGAGGCTGACTCGTCCACTATCCTGCTCCTCATGCTGGTCCATTCTGATCTTGGCAATGTCTTGCGTCTTTGTCAATATACTCGGCTAGCTGGGCCTCTGCCGGAACTTTACTCAATCCACAGAGCTCTCGGCCCCTTGGTCCTGGCGATACGCAGAAAGGCTCGGGAATATCTTTCAACCCCCAAAGCCCGCTGAAGCGTTGCCATAGGAATGGCAACGCTCCGCGAAAATTATTTCACAACAAAGTTGATAATCTTGCCTGGAACATAGATTTCCTTAAGCAATTCTTTGTCCTTCAACTGCTTGGCGACGGCATCCAAAGCTTTGGCTTGAGCAAAGATCAAGGATTGATCTGCAGCTTTAGCAACTTCAATGGTGCCGCGGAGCTTGCCATTGACCTGAATGGAAAGCGTCACGGTATCATCGATACACTTGGCTGGATCAAAACTTGGCCAGGGTTCGTAGCTTAATGATTCAGAGGCGCCGTAGCGAGACCACAGCTCTTCCGCAAGATGGGGTGCGTAGGGATGCAGCAACTTCATCATGGTCTTGGCGGAAGCCAGACCAATGGTAGGCTCCTTCAATCCTGCATTCACCAATTCCATCATGATGGCGACAGCAGTATTGAAACGCATCGCCTCGGTATCTTCGCTGACCTTTTTAATGGCTTTGTGCAGAAGCTTTTCAAAAGCTTCGCTGCTGCTTCCAGAGTTCTGTGCCAACTGACCTTCGGGAGTGATCATCAGGCGCCAGAAGCGACTGAGGAACCGATGAGTACCGACAATACCATCGGATTTCCATGGCTTGACCGCTTCCAATGGCCCCATGAACATCTCGTATAGCCGGAATGCATCGGCACCCCATTGCTCGATGACATCATCCGGGCTCACGACATTGCCGCGGCTCTTCGACATTTTTTCACCGTTTTCGCCGAGAATCATCCCCTGATTAACCAATTTTTGGAAGGGCTCTTTGGTGGAAACCAGTCCGGCATCATACAGAACTTTGTGCCAAAAGCGAGAATAGAGCAGGTGAAGAACTGCATGTTCAACACCCCCAACATAGAGATCAACAGGCATCCAGTACTGTTCTTTTTGCTGGTCCCAAGCCGCTTCTTTATTCAGAGGATCGATAAAACGCAGATAGTACCAGCAGGATCCCGCCCACTGCGGCATGGTGTTGGTTTCCCGTCGCCAGGTTTTGCCATGCTTTTCATACTTCAGCCAAGATTCCGCTTTCGATAGCGGTGATTCGGCAGTTTTGGAAGGTTTGAAATCGTCCAAATCAGGTAGAATCAGCGGCAGCTCGGAAGCTTCCATAGCAATTTCATTGCCGTCTTTGTCGAGGGCAATAGGAATCGGCTCACCCCAGTATCTCTGTCTTGAAAACAGCCAATCTCGCAGTTTATAGGTAACCGTTCGTTTGCCGATGCCGATTTTCTCGAGATGGGAACACATCGCTTCGATGGCAACCAGTTTAGTCATCCCATTCAGGAATGCTGAGTTAAGCAAAGTTCCTTCACCGATATGGGCAGCCTCTTCGATGGGCTTGTCCCCACCTTCCACCACGCGTTGGATTTTAATGCCAAACTTTCTGGCAAATTCATGATCGCGTT
Organism: Oligoflexus sp.; assembly: GCA_041737755.1. GTDB lineage: Bacteria > Bdellovibrionota_B > Oligoflexia > Oligoflexales > Oligoflexaceae > Oligoflexus. The sequence continues at coordinate 4,939 of JBGSRE010000780.1, read as the reverse complement.
CATCATGAGCAGGAACCGCCATGATCGCGCCGTGGCCGTAGGTAATCAGCACATAGTCGGCGATATAAATCGGGATCAGCTCTTGGTTGACGGGATTGATCGCAAAGGCGCCGGTAAAAACCCCAGTCTTCTCCGTATTGACCATGCGCTCGCGATCGGCTTTATGCTGGGCATTCTGAATGTAGGCGTCAACGGCTGCCTGTTGGGCCGGAGTCGTTATTTCGGTCACGGCCGGATGTTCGGGAGCGAGTACAAAAAAAGTGGCTCCAAACAAAGTATCGGGACGCGTGGTGAAGATTTTAATTTTTTCCTGGTGGCCTTCAATGGCGAATTCGATTTCGGCACCAACGCTCTTGCCGATCCAATTGCGCTGCATTTCTTTGATCGACTCTGGCCAATCTAAAGATTCCAGATCTTCCAAAAGTCTTTCCGCATAGGCCGTGATTTTCAAGATCCACTGCCGCATGGGTTTTTTAATGACGGGAAAGCCACCCACTTCCGACTTGCCGTCGATCACTTCCTCATTGGCCAGCACAGTTCCCAATTCCTCGCACCAGTTCACGGCTTGCTCGGCCTGATAGGCCAGACCGCGTTCGTAGAGTTTGAGGAAGATCCATTGCGTCCACTTGTAATAGTGCGCATCGGTCGTATTGATTTCCCGATCCCAATCGTAAGACAAGCCGATGGACTGAATCTGTCGGCGAAAGTTATCGATATTTTTTTTGGTTGTATCACGGGGATGGGTTCCCGTTTTTACCGCATGCTGTTCGGCAGGCAAACCAAAGGCATCCCAACCCATCGGATGGAGGACATTGAAGCCCTTCATACGTTTGAAACGAGCCACGATATCGGTGGCCGTATAGCCTTCTGGATGGCCCACATGCAAACCAGCGCCCGAGGGATAGGGGAACATATCAAGCACGTAGTACTTGGGTTTTGTGGAAAGCTCAGCTGTCTTAAAAGTTTTATTCTTCAGCCAATATTCCTGCCACTTTTTTTCCACCGATTTGGGATTGTAGTCGTGTTGAGTCTGCTCCATGAAAATACCGCCTCCTAGGGTCGATCTCGGGTCTAATCGCCCACCTTAACACAGATTGAATAGACTTTAAAATGTCCGAGCAGAGCCTGATTGGACTTCTATCCATCAAGCTGACGGCGTGTGTGGGATGGCTTGTGCAAGCCGCCTTCAGTTTCGTTGAAATTTAAATTGGATATAGGTGATGAAGAAATCAAGGACAAGAATCGCCACATAGGAAGTCACCACTGCTTGGGTGGTCGCGCGTCCGACCCCTTTGGCGCCGCCGCGAGCGCGATAGCCTTCAAAGCAGCCGATCGAGGAGAATACAAAGCCAAAGAGCGCCGCTTTCTGCATACCCATAAACAAGTCTTCGGTATCGACGATCCATTCTAATTTGGCGAAAAAGTCAGCGACATCAATTTGATAGAAGGATACACCGACGAAAAAGGAGGTGACGATGCCGGCGAAGACCATCAAGATTGAAATCAAAGGCATGGCCAGCATGCTGGCCAGAATGCGAGGAGCCATAAGATAGGCAAAGGGGTCAACGGACATGACGCGCATCGAATCAATCTGTTCGTTCACCTTCATGGAGGCGATTTCTGCAGCCATTGCCGAACCAGCCCGAGCAGTGACGAGAAAGGAACCCACCAAGGGAGCCAGTTCACGCGCCAGGGCAAAGCCTGTCGAGGCGCCGATCAGGGATTCCGCGCCAAAAATTGCAAAGATCTCTCCCAGTTGAAAGCCGAAGATCCCGCCCACCATGACGCCCGCCATGAGGGCAATCACAAAACTGCGACTGCCGACGAATTCAAGCTGAGCGAAGAGCAGTCGACGCTCCACTTTCAGGTGCAAAATACGCAAAAGCGATTGGGCTACGAAGAGCGTGTAGCTTCCAATCAAATTGACTGTGCTTCCAACAAAGCTACCGATGAATCGGGTGATGATTACTGCAGGCACAGGTTCCATGGCCTCCGGTCAAGATCTTCAGCCTCTCGTGAAGCCGGCATTGGTTTTGTATGCCTTGTTGACTATAATGCAATAAAGGCTCCCCAATCATGGAGACGTTCTGTGAAAATCTTTCTCGTCCTTGGGCTTCTTGGTCATTTGCTTCTCAGCCAGTCTCTTCGCGCTGCCTGTGCGAGTCTTGTTCGAGGCCAGGTTGTGGTTGATATTCAATCCTGCAGCAACGTTCAGCCCGAACAAACGTTTTCGGCGCTCGAGCCTAAGTATAACTTCATCAAGGATTTACCACCAGCCCAGCGCAAGGCATTTCTTGACTCTTACCGTGGACTTTCCGTCAACGCCAAGGTTGCTCGATCCTTTGCGATTCGCAGCGGCCTCAGCCCCGAGCAAGGCGCGTTATCAGGCGAAATCGTCAAGGCTTATATCCAGCCACAGACCTTCACTTGCCAGGCGGTCCGGGGGAAGCGATTGCAGGCCGTGATCGATGAAGTGTGTTGCGAAGGTGGCGGTGAAGCTCCCTGTTTATTGGGAGCAAGTATCGTTCTAAAAAAACCAATTATAGTCGCCAACGCAGGGAGCAGAAAGGGTCAGGGGGATGCCCATAAATCAACGCATCCTGATTATCGGCAGGCCCAGAAACTTCTGAGCCAGCAGGATTACAAGGGTGCGACCAGCCTGTTGGAAAAACTACGTCAGATCAAACAACTGGATGTGCAGGGTATGTATCTGCTCGCTGCGGCCTATCGTGATATGGATAAATGCCCGGTGGCTGTACCGATCTTGGAAACGATCTTTCAAAAATTTGAGAGAAATGATTATTGGACGGACGACGAACCCTATATTCGGCGTGGCGTTCTGCTCTATGCTCGCTGTCTTTCCATGATGGAAAAATCGGGTGAGGCGGTGATGATTCTGCAGAGTTTTTTGGTTGAACCAAAAAAATACAGCAAGGAGATCACCGAATCCTTTAATCACCCAGACATAGGCTATATTCGGACCTCCAAGGCTTTTCTTGACTATCGTGAGGCAGCGACCAAGGCTTTAGCTCGACCTCAGTAATGGTTTTGCAGAAAAAATTGCAAGGCTTGCATCGCCTTTTGACGATGACTGATGCGGTTTTTTTCTTCGCTGCTTAATTCTGCAAAGCTGCGATCCCAGCCGTCCGGAAGGAAAATGGGATCATAGCCGAAGCCACTTGCACCACGCGGCGCGACCATAATCTGTCCCTCGCAAGCGCCTTCGAAATAATGCGGAGTACCCGCCTCATCCAAATAGCAGAGCACGCAGACAAATCGCGCCCGCCGATTTTCGGCAGGCATGGCATGCAGGACGCGCAGTAATTTATGCAGATTATCTTGATCCGTGGCACCTGGACCCGCATATCGTGCGGAATAAACCCCTGGTGCACCTTCGAGGACATCGACCTGCAGGCCGGAATCGTCGGCCAGGATCGGTGCCTGGGTTTTGGTCCGCAGAGCTTGAGCTTTGATCAGGGCATTGGCCCGAAAGCTCGTCCCACTTTCATCCCAATCCAAGTCAGGATCCAGCTCCCGGCTGGTTGCCACCCGCCATTCCGTACCTAGGATGGCCTGGATTTCTTCTGCTTTGTGCTGGTTTCGCGTCGCTAAGTAAAGTGTTGGCATCCGATCTTCCCGCTGTGGTAAACAAGCTAGATTTGACGATCTAGGATCCGTAAAACAGCCGCTATGAGGCGGCCGTTGCCAAGGATTAAGGATCGTTTGGTTCCCAAGCTATATCACCTGGAGGTCCGCGTGAAGGCCGAAGATATCATCAATCGAATTCGGGAAAGTCTCCCGTCCGCCGAAATTAAAGCTTATGACATGACGGGCGGCGGCGATCATTGGCAATTGACGATCAAAGCCCAGGAATTTCAGGGCCTGAACCTCGTGGAGCAGCATCAGCTGATCTATAGGACACTGGGTGAATGGATGGATGGGCCGATTCACGCCTTGAGTCTGAATACCAGGGCCCCAGACTGAAGAATCGGTTTTCAGCTTTCAAAAAGTTTCAATCGGGTCGTCGGCTTTGTCGGCGCACCAACTCCTGCATTTCTGCCTTTTTGACCATTTGATAGATTTCGGGCGAATTTTGTAGCCATAACAGGAGGGTATCTTTGAGTTCGGCCTCCATCGTGGGCAGAACGGCAAAAATACCCATCTCTCGAAAATAGTTAACAAGCATTTTCTGAAGTTGGTCCGGCTCAACGCGCCAATTTTCCGTAATATTGGTAATGGCCTTCTCGCTAAAGCGAGTTGCGACAAAGATTTCGATTGGTAAGGGTTCCGTCAGCATAGGATGGTTCTCCTTTTAATCACGGACAGACTACCTATCGGTATTATGGTGAGCAAATAAAGCTTAGTCTGCTATCGGCGAACAGCAGAAGGGTTTGCACGCTTGTATGCGGAGTTTGTTTGTGTTTCCCTCCATTTTTGTATAAGAATTCAGCAAATAGCAGGTCACGGCGTTTTCCTTAGGGCCAGATTAAGACCTCGTCACGGCAGAGAGGGGTCCCTGGCGCCAGAGCAAACGGAATCGCACACGTTAAGGGGGTAACATGGGAACTCGAGCTGAAAAAAAAGCCAAGACACGCAAGAACATCATCGGGGCTGCGCTTTCTCTCAGCACAAGCAATGGATTTGCCTGTTTGAGTTTGCGCGAAGTAACACGAAGCGCTGGTATTGCACCAACTTCGTTTTACCGCCACTTCAAGGACATGGAGGATTTAGGACTCGCCTTGGTCGATGAGGTGTCACTCACACTTCGTCAGCTCTTGCGTCAGGCTCGGCGGCGCGCTCGCGTGCGTCGCGGTGTAATTCGGACATCCGTGGAAACATTCATGGAGTATCTGGAACACAACGAACAGCATTTCCGTCTGCTCATTGGGGAACGTCTGGGTGAACAAAAAGGTCTCCGCAAAGAGATCAAGAAGGAAAC
>JBGSRE010000773.1:0-5483 GCA_041737755.1 Oligoflexus sp. | reverse complement strand
ATGTCAACGTAGCGCTCTAACCAACTGAGCTACCCCTCGTAGGAGAGACTTTTCTAACGATTGCCAGTAAGCTTGTCAATCTCTTAAAAACCGCCGCCGGTGATTTTTTGCAGAACAGAATCAGGCACCTGCTCATAAGCTGAGAAACGCATAGTATAGGTCGCACGACCCTGCGAAACAGAGCGCAGATCTGTCGTATATCCAAACATCTCCGAAAGTGGGGCCACAGCATCTACTTCCTGCAGATGACCGCGCATTCCCACATTGTTCACGCGAGCCCGTCGGGAATTGAGATCTTTGATGATATTCGATAGGAACTCATCTGGAACCAACACTTCCAAACTCATAACTGGCTCGAGAAGCTGGGGCTTGGCACTGCGCATGGCTTCTCTCATTGCCATGCTGGCTGCGATCTTGAAAGCACTGGCTTCCGATCGTTCCGGATCGACAGTAACATCCAGCAGAGTGGCCTTCACACCGGTCATGGCATAGCCCGCGATCACACCGACCTGGACCGCCTCTTCACAGCCGGCTTTGACTGATCTGAGCATTTCCTCAGTAAACACTTTTTGGTCTTTCATGTTCACTTTGCTTTCAAAAGTCAAAGATCCCGTTTGAGGACCTGACTCGACTTGAATCACAACTCGAGCAAACTGATGAAGCTTCTCTGTCTCCCGTTCAAAAATCTTGTCCGCCTTGGCCAGACCCGATACAGTCTCGCGATAATTGACCTGTGGCTTACCAATGTTGGCTGAAACCTTAAATTCGCGCTGCATGCGGTCAATTATGATTTCCAGATGCAACTCACCCATGCCACTCAAAAGAGTCTGGCCCGTCTCGGCATTCAGACTAACTTTCAATGTGGGATCTTCATTCTCAAAACGCTCCAAGGCTTTTGTCATCTTGGGCGAATCGGCACTACTCTTCGGTTCGATGGCAATCGATATGACTGGAGCGGGAATATCCAGGGACTCCAGAACGATTGGATGCTTCGGATCACAAAGGGTGTCGCCAGTGGCAACGATCTTCAGGCCTGCGACAGCGGCGATATCACCCGCCTCGATAAGATCCACTTCCTGCCTTTGGTTGGCTTCCATACGAAGAATCTTGGAAATCCGTTCCCGCTTACCGGTACGGGCATTGAAAACAGTTTCGCTGGTGCTCAGGCGACCTGAGTACACGCGAACATAGGTGATCTGTCCCACGAAGGGATCATTTTGTATTTTGAAGGCCAGCATCGTCAAAGGCTCATCCGGCTCTCGCCTGCGGGCTAAGACCTTGGTTTCATCTGCAGGATCCAAACCACTGACTTCCGGGAGATCCAATGGCGATGGCAAATAATAGATCACAGCATCCAGAAGGGGCTGAATGCCTTTGTTTTTGAAGGCGCTGCCGCAGAATACCGGCACGATTTGCATAGCAATACAGCCTTTGCGCGCCGCGCGACGAACCTCCTCATCAGTTAGTTCTTTGCCTTCGAGGAATTTCTCCATCGTCTGGTCGTCAAACTCGGCAACCGCTTCAATAATTTGCATGCGGCCTAACTCGGCCTCATCACGCAAGTCGTCGGGGATTTCTTCCGTGCGGAACGATTGTCCCTGCGCATCGCCATCCCAGTAATAAGCTTTGAGAGTCACGAGATCGACCACCCCAGTAAAAGCATCTTCCGAACCGATAGGAAGTTGGAAGGATACAGGGTTGGCCGCCAAGCGATCGCGCATTGACTGCACGGACTCTTCAAAGTTCGCTCCCACCCGGTCCAGCTTGTTGACGAAAGCTAGGCGAGGCACTTTATACTTATCAGCCTGTCGCCAGACTGTTTCGGATTGTGGTTCTACGCCATGGACGCCATCAAACACGGCAATCGCTCCGTCCAGGACTCGCAGCGAACGTTCCACTTCCACAGTGAAATCGACGTGTCCCGGGGTATCGATAATATTGATGGTATGGTCTTTCCAGTAAGCCGTAATTGCAGCCGCAGTGATGGTAATCCCGCGCTCCTGCTCCTGCTCCATCCAATCCATGGTGGTATTGCCATCATGAACTTCACCGACCTTATGAATCTTGCCCGTATAAAAAAGGATGCGTTCGGTGGTTGTAGTTTTACCCGCATCAATATGGGCCATGATACCGATGTTACGCAAACGCGGCAGATCTTGGACTTTCATAGGTTTTCTCGGCTAGGAATCTGGGAAATAAAAAAACTGTCCGCCGGCCCCCAGGGATGGGGCCTAAACTTGCGAACAGTTTAATCAAATTTTATAGTTTCTTACCAGCGATAATGCGCAAAAGCCTTATTCGCTTCAGCCATCTTATGGACGTCTTCACGACGCTTGATGGTTGCACCGCGCTTGTTAGCGGCATCAAGAATTTCACCGGCCAGACGTTCGCGCATACTGCGACCGCTGCGGCTACGAGAGAATTCGATCAACCAGCGGATCGCCAAAGCCTGACGACGCTCCGGACGAATCTCAACTGGAACTTGGTAGTTAGAACCGCCAACACGGCGAGACTTAACTTCCAGCATAGGCTTGGCGTTATCGAGAGCGGCTTTGAACGTCTCGATAGGATCGTTACCTTGAGCGGTAATAGCTTCCATAGCGCCGTAGAATGCTTTTTCAGCGGCAGCTTTTTTACCATGCTTCATCATGCTGTTGATGAACTTGGTCACAACTTCATCTTTGAAAACGGGATCTGGCAAAACTTCGCGTTTTACCGCGGTGTGGCGACGTGCCATACTTCTTCACTCCAATTCTTATCCAGCTGACGTTTTAATTAGCCTTTTGGTCTTTTCGCGCCGTACTTACTGCGGCTTTGGCGACGGGCATTGACGCCCGAACAGTCAAGACTGCCGCGTACGATGTGATAACGCACACCTGGCAAATCTTTCACTTTTCCACCACGGACCAGAACAACGCTATGCTCCTGGAGGTTGTGGCCTTCGCCGCCGATGTAAGAAGTCACTTCAACGCCGTTGGTCAAACGTACACGAGCAACTTTCCGGAGAGCGGAGTTAGGCTTCTTAGGAGTTGTCGTATAAACACGGGTGCATACACCACGCTTCTGGGGGCAACCCTTCAGCGCCGGGGCCTTCGTCCGGTTCTTTTGGACAGTTCTTCCTTTGGCGATGATCTGATTGATGGTTGGCATGCTTTCCTATCCTTACTGCTTTCGCCTCATTGCGAACATAATTTTCATTTTAACGATGCTCTGTTTGGGCAGTCATGCAACTTGACGCCCTTACTTTGCTCTGATTCAGCTCATCCGTCAGCACCGGATCTCACGTCTGGTCTTGAATGCAGTTGGACATTCGCAGACTTTGACCAAACGCGAGGTTAGTATCTGTACCAACCTGTGGCTCGGAAGGCAAGGCTTATCTTTGCAATACAGGCTGTGCAGTGCCTTGTTTCCCAGCAGTACAGGCCGAAAAAAAAGGGGCGAACAAGTCGCCCCTTAATCTGTCAATTCAACATAAACTTAGCTATTGGCTTCGAATACGTTAGGCAAGACTGGCAGCGCTTCATCGACTCCACGAACACGAGATTCGAGGCGGCGATACTGCCAGGATCCTGTTCCTGCCGGCACCAAACGTCCCATGATGACGTTCTCTTTCAAACCGCGAAGGTGATCGACCTTGCTGTTGATGGCAGCTTCGGTGAGGACCTTGGTGGTTTCCTGAAAAGATGCCGCCGAGATAAAGCTGTCCGTCGACAAGGAGGCTTTGGTAATACCCAGCAATACTGGCTCCCAAATCGCTTCCTGTCCGCCCTGCTCCCGCACCTTAGCATTCACATCATCCAGCTCGCCTCTTTCCACCTGTTCTGCAGGCAGGAAGCGAGTATCACCAGGGCTCAAAACTTTCACGCGACGGCACATTTGACGCACGATGACTTCAATATGCTTATCGTTGATCTTCACACCCTGCAGACGATAAACGTCCTGGATTTCATCGACCAAATATTTGGCCAAAGCCAGTGTTCCGAGAATGCGCAAAATATCGTGCGGACTTGGTGAACCATCCACAAGGGTCTGCCCCTTACGTATATAGTCACCCTCAGTTACGATAATATGACGCCCTTTTGGCACAGAGAAGTCGGAACTTTGTCCATCGTCACTGACCACAACAATCTTCCGCTTACCTTTGGAGTCCGCTCCGAAAGTGATCGTGCCATCCCTGTCCGACATGACCGCAAGATCTTTTGGCTTTCTGGCTTCAAAGAGCTCCGCAACACGAGGCAAACCACCGGTAATATCCTTGGTTTTCGCCTGTTCACGCGGGATTTTCGAGATGATGTCACCAGGCATCACTTCGGCACCATCGTCCACAAAAATCGTGGCACCGACTGGCAGTGAGTAACGCGCGTCACGCTTACCGTCGACTGACACAACCTTGCCCGTCGATTTATCAACGATTTCCACAGCAGGTTTGAGGTCCGTGCCGCGTGTTTCAATGATCACTTTACGAGCCAAGAATGTCACTTCATCGGTACGTTCTTCAACCGACTGACCTTCTTTCAAGTCCCGGTAGGAAACGCGTCCGCCAACTTCAGCCATGATAGGATTGGAGAAGGGGTCCCATTCACAGAGAGACGAACCAGCGTCAATTTCCTGGCCTTCTTTCACGAGTAGGATGGAACCGTAGGAAATCGGGTAGGTGTCCCGAATAGCCATCGAATCCTTATCAAGAATCTGGATCTCGCCGTTTCGGCTAAGAACCATCTGCTTGTGATCCCGGTTGGTAACAGCGTTGATGCGCTGAAACTTGACGATACCGGAGAAGCCTGTATCACGCGTATTCTTTTCAATTCTATGCGAGACGGTACCACCAAAGTGGAAGGTACGCATCGTCAGCTGAGTACCGGGTTCGCCGATCGACTGAGCAGCGATAACACCGATGGCTTCACCGACGTTGATGATATGTCCCGTTGCAAGGTCACGACCGTAACACTTGGCACAGATGCCCATACGGGTGTTACAGGTCAATACGGAACGGATACGAGCCATCTCGATACCGGCCTTATCCATGCGCTTAGCCACTGCTTCGTCAATCAAGGACCCAGCCTTGGCGATAATTTCGTCGGAGTTGGGGTCTTTCACTTCTGCGATCAACACCCGACCCAGAGTTCGATCACCAAGGGATTGCTTGATATCTGAACCTTCCCGCAACGGAGTCATGTTGATACCATTGGCGGTACCACAATCCGTTTCGGCAATCGTTGCATCCTGAGCCACGTCTACAAGGCGACGCGTCAGGTAACCAGAACTCGCTGTTTTTAAGGCGGTATCCGCCAAACCCTTACGGGCACCGTGAGTCGAGGTAAAGTACTCCAGAACGGAGAGACCTTCTCGGAAGTTCGCCGTAATCGGCGTTTCGATGATTTCACCAGAAGGTTTCGCCATCAAACCGCGCATACCAGCCAACTGACGGATCTGCTGGGCGGAACCCCGGGCACCGGAGTCAGCCATCATGAAGATCGAGTTGG
>JBGSRE010000731.1:0-4576 GCA_041737755.1 Oligoflexus sp. | reverse complement strand
CTCATCCAACCGAGCCGATGTCAATGGCAGTGCCCCTGATATCGATCCCGAAAGCGATCCCGATATTGTGACGATCAATCTGGAAGAACTAACCACGCTTAATGAATCCTTGGAAAAGGTCGTCAGCGGTGGTCTGCGAGTGGTTCCTGATGATCCGGATGGTGGCGCCGCTGACCTGAGTGCCGATGGAACCGACGCTCTCTTCAACGTCATCGATACAGCCATCAATGAAGTGGCTGGCTATCGCGCCTCTCTTGGTTCGGTTCAATCCCGCTTGAATACCGCGATATCCAATATCGAAGTAACCAACGAAAACCTAGCTGCCGCTAACAGCCGGATCCGGGACGTGGACTATGCGGCAGAAACCGCACGTTTCACCCAAAACAAGATTCTCGAAGCAGCCGGTGCTTCGGTTTTGGCCCATGCAAACTCGCAACCAGAAATCGTCCTTCAAATGCTCCGCAACTAAGAAAAAAGGGGGGATGGCTACCATCCCCCTACCCTCTAGCATTACCATGAGACGAGGGCTTTAACAGGCGCTGTCTTTCGATCAGACAGTCGGGTCAAGCCTCTCTATCTTACATTTCTCTTTATTTTCAGGAGTTTATTCCTGATCCAAAGCCCTGCCCGGAACGGCACAGGCTTTGCTCTAGAGGAGTTGGAATAGAAGTTGAGCGGAATACCTGTGGATCGGTTTCTGGAAAGGTAGCGGACATGAAAAACTTCAACACATTTTGGCTTTTGCTGCCCCTTTTGTTTGGGGCTTCCCTCGCCTTAGGCAACCCCTTTGAATATAACGTCTTGGGCGTGATTGCCAGCAGTCAGAATCAAAAGGGTGTGGCCCTGATCAAGCAGAAAACCACTGGCAAAGTGAATGCCTTTCGGGAAGGCCAGGAAGTCGTTGCTGGCTGCCGCATTCAAAAGATCTTTCGCAAGACAGTGACCTTTGCTTTCAATAATAAAATATACGATTTGAGTGTGGGCGATGAAGTCCCCACAGAAGTATCAGGATCAGCCTTGGCCACAGCTGGCAGCAGTGCAGCAGAAAACCTTTACCAAGCGGAAGGCATCGAGCGTTCCGGCAATACTCTCAAAGTGAGCCGCACCCTCAAAGAAAACCTGGTCGGGGAGAACCTTAATAAAATTCTTATGCAAGCAGCCGCAGTTCCCCATGTGGAGCAGGGTCGACTGGTTGGGTTTCAGCTTTTGGAAATCGACCAAGGCAGTATTTTTGACATAGCTGGTCTCAAAAATGGAGACATTATTACCCATATTAACGAACAGCCTATCAATGACGCAGCCCTGGCTATCAAGGCTTTGAGTGGCTTGAAATCAGCCAGCATCGCGACCTTCGGCTACATCCGCAATAGCAAACCTATGGAACTGGTTATTCAGATTAATTGACATAGAAAACTTCAAAAAAAGCCTTAAATAAGTCCAGGCCCATGCTTAACAGCGTTGCCCCTGCCTGCGTCATTGGGTATAAACCACCTTCCTGATCGTTGCCGGTTTTTACCACTTTTCGTCTATAGGCCTTGCCATGAGTCGTTTGAATTTCCGAGTCGAAGCCATAGCCAGCAATTCCCGCGCCCGCGCTTGCAGCTTTAGCACTCTGCATAGCCAGGTCGAGACACCGATCTTTATGCCCGTTGGTACGCAGGCTACGGTGAAAGGATTGAAAGCTGAAGAGCTGGAAGCGACAGGAGCCAATATTCTGTTGGCCAATACCTATCACCTGATGCTTCGGCCAGGAGCGGCAGTCTTTGACCGGGTGGGTGGCATTCATAATTTCACGACCTGGAAAAAATCCTTTCTCACAGATTCCGGCGGATTTCAGATATTCTCTTTGCCCAATTCCCGAGTCATGGGTGAAGACGGCGCCAAATTCAAGAGCTATGTCGATGGTCAGGACTTTCTTTTAACGCCTGAAAGCAGCATAGCGATGCAGCGCTCTATCGCCAGCGATATCATGATGGTTTTGGACCAGTGTGTTCCGTCCACCTCCGAATACAGCATTGCCAAGGCCGCAATGGAACTCACTTATCGCTGGGCCCAGCGCAGTCTGATAGCCCGCGGTGATTCCCCACAATCGATGTTCGGCTTTGTCCAAGGCGCCTGCTATGAGGATCAAAGACGTCAAAGTGCAGCGACTCTCTGTGAACTGCCTTTCGATGGATTTGCCATCGGGGGTCTGGCGGTGGGCGAGACGAAAGCGGAGCGTGAAGATTTTTGCGAGCTAACGGCTGATCTTTTGCCCAAGCATTTGCCCCGTTATCTGATGGGCGTCGGCACGCCGATCGATCTGCTCGAAGCCGTGCATCGCGGTGTGGATATGTTTGATTGCATTATTCCTACTGCTCACGCTCAGCAAAGTGTCGCTTACACTTCGCAAGGTCAATTGCGTCTGGAACGCGGTGTCTATAAATTTGGCGAAGAAAAAGTCGATCCGAATTGCAACTGCTACAGCTGTCAAAGATATTCTCGAGCCTATATCCATCATCTCTGCAAGGCCAACGAAGGCTTGGGATCCCAACTTCTATCCATTCATAACCTGCATTTCTATCAGGATTTGATGCGCAGTATGAGGCAGCATATTTTTGCTGATACTTTCGCTGCATTTTATAAAGAACAAAGAGAAATCCTGCCCGCCCGCGATCGGGATTACCCATCCGTTCCAACCAAACCCAAGCGCCGCCCCAAGGAAGCTCCTCGCCAGCGTGGCGATTACCAACTGATAGAATCCAGCCAGGGTTTCTTCAGCATCGGTCAATGTTCCAGTGGCGAGATCATGCATTCTTTTGTCCATCCCGATGAGGAAGCTCGCCTGCTCTATGCCGAGCAATCCCATTTGGGGCATCGCATTCGTGAAGGTGGCGAGCAGCCCTTGGTGTTATGGGACGTTGGACTTGGTGCTGCGCACAATGCAATGGCTGCCATAGCCAACTATGAACAGCTTCTTGCCGATGGACACAACGGTCTGCGTCCTCTGCACATCTATAGTTTTGAAAATGATTTGGATTCCCTGCGTCTGGCCATGGACCACCTGCTACGATTTAAACATCTCTGGCACAGCGGACCCTCGCATATACTCAAGCGAGGACAATGGTCCAGCGCCGATGGAAGGCTGCTGTGGAAGCTTTTGGAAGGTGAATTCCCCTTGCGAATGCAGGAGGTCCCAGCACCTCATATCGTTTTCTATGATCCCTTTTCAGCCAAGACCAATGGCCCGCTTTGGTCCCTAGAAGCCTTTACTAGGCTGTTTAAAGTCTGCGAAGAGGAATCGACCGAGATCTTCACCTACTCAGCATCGACACCCGTCCGGGCCTCACTCCTGGCAGCTGGTTTTACCCTAGCCAAAGGTCGTCCTTCCGCAGCTAAAGCTGACACGACCATTGCCATGACTCCGCGCATAGCTCGGGCCAATCCCTTCAGTCGGGAGTTCTTGGATCGAAGCTGGTTTGGACGCTGGGAAAGAAGTGATCGACCCTATCCTGAAGATCTAGACAGCGGACTTATCCCTTGGTTTATGGGACAAGTCCGCGAGCATCCTCAGTTCATCACCAAGCAGTAAGACCGAAGGGTCGGTTATGACCCCGTTCTTAACTTGCGACGCAAAATTTTGCCGACGTTAGTTTTGGGAAGTTCTTTTTCGAAGGAATAAAATTTGGGTCGTTTGTAACCAGTCAGGTTCTTCGAACACCACTCACGCAGTTCTTCTTCGGTAAGCGACTGATCTTTTTTCACCACAAAAGCCTTCACAGCTTCGCCAGTGGTTTCATCAGGAACGCCGATAACAGCCGATTCCATGACTTTAGGATGAAGCGCCAGCACTTCTTCGATCTCGGTGGGATAGACATTGAAGCCGGAGACCAGCACCATGTCCTTCTTCCGATCGACGATATAAAAAAAGCCGCGTTCATCCATCTTCGCCACATCACCCGTATAAAGCCAGCCATCTCGAATAGAATTTGCGGACTCATCCTCACGCTGCCAATAGCCGAGCATCACCTGCGGACCTTTGACGATCAATTCACCGGCTTCGCCGAGGGGAACTTCTTTGCCATTGTCATCCACTACTTTGGCATCGGTAGAAGGCAAGGGCAGGCCGATGGAGTTCGGCGGACATTCTATATGCATGGGATTGCAATGGGTCACAGGCGAAGCTTCGGTCAGACCAAAACCTTCCAGAACCCTGGTCCCAGTGATTCTTTGAAACTCTGAAGCGACCGCTGATTGCAGAGCAGTACCACCAGCTAGAGCGATTTTTAGAGTTTTGGGGGCAATTTCGCGGAACATTGGGCTGTTATTCAAAGCATTGTAGAGGGTATTGACACCGGTCATCACGGTGATTTTGTAGCTGCGGAAAATCTTCACCGTATTTTCAATGGGCACTGGCTTTGGTAGAAGGATCATGCGTCCACCAAGGTTAAGGAAAGCCAGGAAATTCACCGTCAGGGCAAAGATATGATAGAGAGGCAAAGCCGTAAGAATCGTTTCATCACCTTTAGCAATAAAGGGCTTTGACCATTCCTGGATCTGCTTCATATTGGCAACGATATTGCGATGGGTGAGCATC
>JBGSRE010000715.1:0-11544 GCA_041737755.1 Oligoflexus sp. | reverse complement strand
ATTGATCGTCGATTCTCTGGTTCGAAGTTTTTCCTTTCGCTAGAGGAGTTTATTGTGAACCAGCAAACTGTTTTGGATATTGGTTGGAATACGATTTGGGTGGCCATCAAGATTTCCTCACCGGCACTGATGGCGACCTTGGTCATGGGTCTGTTGATTTCCATCTTTCAGGCTGCAACCCAAATCAATGAGCAGACACTGTCGTTCATTCCAAAAATTCTCGCCATGGCGGCCGCCATGATCGTCTTTGGCCCCTGGATCATGCGTATTATGATGAATTTCACGATTAACCTGATCCGCGATATCCCGGACCTCATTCGTTAAAGGTCACCATGATCTATGGATTGAGCGTTGAAAATATCCTTATGGGTGCTCTGATTTTTATCAGAGTCAGTGGGATACTTTTTGCCCTTCCTTTTATTGGTGACTCGCCCACTCCTGTTCGTGTGCGTATCATTTTGGCGGTGGCGATGACCTTTACCATTCAGGGTTTGATCCCTGCAACATGGTTACCAGAATTTCCTGAAGACATTCTCGCTTTTATCGTCTTTGTTTTCAAAGAACTTTGTGTCGGACTCTTCATCGGTTTTACAGCCCGAATTGCTTTTGATTGCCTTGTTATGGCAGCAAGTTTGGTCGGTTTTCAGATGGGCTTCGGGGTGGCTGATCTTATGATGCCTGATGCGGATGTTCAAATGAATGCCTTTACAGCTTTTCACCGCATTCTTATGATTCTCATTTTCCTCAGCCTGAATCTGCACCACATCTATTTGGATGCAATTGTTCGAAGCTTTTCGATGATACCAGCTGGAGGCATCGCCCCCAATGTTCAAATGGGTGGCTTTTTGATCCAGATAACGGGTGGACTTTTCCGTATATCGATGCAGCTTGCGGCCCCGGTTCTAGTGGCTCTGATGTTTACCAATACAGCGCTGGGCTTGATTGCTCGAACCGTGCCTCAGCTCAATGTTTTTACCATCAGCTTTCCGATCGGTTTTTTCGTGGGATTGGGTGTCTATCTCGCCTGCCTACCCTTCTTTCCTGGATGGTTGACGGAGCATTTCAGTGAATCTCAGGAGCAGATACTGCTGACTCTTAAAGGCATTTCCCCCTAAGGTGGACCATGGCTGAAAGTGAAGATGGCCAAGACAAAAGTGAAGAAGCCAGCCCCGACCGCCGCGAGGAATTTCGTGAGCGGGGCCAGATTGCCATTTCCAGAGAAATAACTTCAGTTTTTGTTCTCGCTGCAGTCATCGGCTTATTTGTCTTCTATATGAGTTTCATTCTGAATCGGATGCAGCACTTCCTGATTTCTCACTTTCAACATATCGACCTTCAACAAATGTCGCCCAAATCAATTTTCGCCTACTTCGGGGAGGTGGGTCGGGAGCTTCTGATCATGATCAGTCCAATATTTATCGCTACCACGGTTGCCTCGGTGGCGGTTACTTTTGCCCAGACGCGGATGAGTTGGTCATGGAAAAAGCTAGAACCTGATTTTTCCCACATGGATCCGATCAAAGGCATTGCGAGGATCGTTAGTTGGAATTCTTTTGCTGAGCTTCTGAAAAGCATTGGTAAGATGGTGATCGTCGGATCGATGAGCTATGTCATCCTCAAGGATGAATGGCTGACGGTACCTACCTTGATGCATATGTCCTATATTCAAGCCTGGGGATATTGGTCACATATCACGAACATACTCATGTGGTCAGTGATCGGGCTGCTCATTTTTCTAGGGGTTGCGGATTTTCTTTACAATTTCCTGACCATGGAAAAGAAGATGATGATGACCAAACATGAGGTCAAGGAAGAATATAAAAAGCGCGAGACTGATCCTCATGTTAAGGCTCGGCAGAGACGAATGCAGAGAGAAATTTCGACTGCAAAAGTCATTCAGGCGACTAAAGGTGCGACCGCAATCATCACCAACCCGACTCACTATGCTATCGCGATTAGTTATGAACTTGGGATGAACGCTCCCATTGTGGTGGCCAAAGGCCGAGATTTTCTGGCTTTGACCATGAAAGAAGTCGCCAAAGAGGCCAATATCCCCATCATCGAGAACAAGCCTTTGGCTCGAACTCTCTACAAGATTTGCAAAGTCGGTCAGGAAATTCCTGAATCTCTCTATAAAGCAGTCTCAGAAGTGATTCGTTATGTGTTCCTTCTCAAGGGCCGCAAAATCAATCGCAACTCTTAGGAGCTAGTGCATGGCCGGTGCTGCCTTGGATAAAACATCAGAACGGGCTGGCTTTTTTAAGCTGCTGAAGTCACCTGATATTCAGTTTGGACTGGGATTGGTTGCGATCATCTTTACGATGATTCTGCCCGTACCAATGTGGCTTTTGGACCTACTGCTCGCAACATCAGTGGCTTCGTCCCTGATGATTCTCATGACCTCTGTCTATATTCGGGATTCGATGGAATTTTCCACCTTTCCCACCATCCTCCTCGTGACGACTCTGTTTCGCTTGGGTCTGAACGTCGCGACAACCCGCAGTATTTTGCTAGAAGCCCATACAGGTCAGGTCAGTTCCGTCATCAGGGCCTTTGGCAATTTCGTCGTTGGTGGAAATTACTTTGTTGGCTTCGTGATCTTCATTATTCTGGTTGTCATCAACTTTATTGTTATCACCAAAGGTGCAGGCCGCGTGGCAGAAGTCGGCGCTCGATTTACCTTGGATGCGATGCCCGGCAAGCAGATGGCTATTGATGCCGAATTGAATGCTGGTTCGATCGATCGAAAAGAAGCCAAGGAGCGTCGGCAGAAGATTGAATTGCAAGCAGACTTTTACGGTTCCATGGACGGTGCTTCGAAGTTTGTTCGTGGTGATGCTATTGCCGGGATCATTATTACGGCGGTGAATATAATTGTTGGCTTGATACTGGGTGTTGCCGTTCATGGGATGTCTTTTCAAGACTCTGCTCAGCTCTATACCCTCCTCTCTGTTGGTGATGGTCTTGTTTCACAGATTCCGGCACTTATCGTTTCCACCGCTGCTGGTATCGTCGTAACGCGCACAGGTTCGAGTGAAATAGGTCTTTCGCAAACAGTCAATAACCAGCTCTTGAGCTATCCAAGGGCGATCTTTATTTGCGGCGTTTTGCTGTTTGGTATGGCACTTGTCCCTGGTATGCCTTCGATCCCGTTTGGACTTTTGGCAGTGGGGCTTTTTTTCCTAGGGCGCCATGCCTTGAAAATGGGCGAAGAGAAAAAGGAAGAAGCCGCGGTCAAGGAGCAGGAGGCTCAAAAAGATCCCAGGAAAGACTCGATCGAATCTCTGCTTCATATCGAATCTCTTTCGTTGGAAGTTGGAGTGGGCCTTATTCCTCTGGTCGACTCCCAGCAGGATGGTGAGGTTTTGGAGCGAATTGTTTCGGCCCGAAAGCAGTTTGCTCAGGACATGGGTATTGTCGTTCCCATGGTCATGGTGAAAGACAATATTCAGCTCAAGCCTGGCGATTACCAGATACTGCTCAAAGGCAATTGCATCGGACGCGGCAGCCTGATGGCAGACTATTTTATGGCGATGGATCCCGGGGATATCGTGGAAGTGATCGATGGTATTCCAGGACGCGAACCCGCCTATGGATTGGATGCGGTTTGGATCAAGCCCAGCCAGCGGGAAGAGGCTAGCTTCCGTGGCTATACAGTGGTCAACTGTTCGACTGTGATTGTCACGCACTTAACGAAATTGATTGAAGAACATGCTTCTGAGCTCTTGGGAAGACAGGAAGCACAGAATTTGATTGAAGGACTCAAAGAAGAAGCGCCGAAAGTCGTAGAAGAGGTTATAGGTGCCGATCGACTGAGTTTGGGAGAGGTTGTTAAAGTCTTGCAGAATCTGCTTGGTGAAAGGGTCAGTGTTCGTGATCTGCGAACTATTTTCGAGACCCTAGCCGATCATTGTCGGTCTATCAAGAACCCAGATATGCTGACCCGTTATGTACGCAAAGCCTTGGGCCGTGGTATCATTAAGAAGTACATGACAGCTGACGATAAACTGGTGGTGATCACTTTGGATCGAGCCATCGAAGACCTTATCGTTGCTGGACTTCAGCATCGAGAAGATGGTTCAACCTCCCTCCAGTTGGAACCAGAAATGGCCCAGCGAATTCTGAACCGAATCGCGGAAACCCTTGAGGCCTTCCAGAGTTCAGGCACCCAGCCGGTTATTCTCTGTGGTTCATTGATTCGATGGGATATTCGACAGCTCGTCAACCGATTTATTCCTGGCGTTATCGTGCTAGCCTTTGATGAAATACCACCGGGTACACTGTCACGCTCGATTGGAATTGTAACGATTTAAACAAGATGGGAAAGGAGGAATCATGGAAGTCAAGACATTCGAAGCGTTTTCAATGCGTGACGCTCTCAAGGCTGTCAAAACCCACTTTGGCACCGATGCTGTGATTCTTACAACCCGTGAAAAAAAAATAGAAGGTGCCAAAGGCAAACTCTATGAAGTAACGGCCGCCAAAAATGGCCAGACCTCCGTGAACGGAGCCTCTCGGTCTTCTGGTGAGGGGGCCATGATCAAGGATAATCTGGTTGAGCTTGTCGAGTACTTCAAGACCATCGAACGGACCATTAAAGGTCTGAGTGAAGAAATGGCGAGAAGGCAGGATCTTAATCGCCTGGATGCCGGTTTGCAAGAAATTCGTACTATAGTTTACGAAGAGCTAACCAAGACCAAGGGAGCTGTGGTTGAAGGTATGAATCCGGCTCTCAGCAAAATATTTCAGCGCCTCAAGCTGATGGGTTTGGATGAATCGGAGATGAGGAAGCTAAGTGAGTTTTTAAAAGCTCTACCTCCGGAAAAAAATATGGATCCTGAGCTTCTTTATCAGAATTATCAAACTCACGCTATTCGCTGGATGATGAAAAGAATCAAAGTCGCTCCTCCTTGGAATCCGGTGTTAGGTGCGCGGGCTGTCCATGTCGTAGTCGGATCTTCCGGGGGTGGCAAGACTTCATCGGCCGCGAAGATAGCCCAGCATTATAAGGCTGAACATAAGCAGCGGGTGATACTCGCTTCTTGCGACAATAAGCGAATCGCGGCGCGAGAGCAGCTGCGCATTACGGCCAAGGTTTTGGGTATTCCTTTTGAACAGGTTGAACGCCCTCGGGATCTTGCCGGGATTTTGGAAAAGAAAAAAGATTGGGACTTGGTCGTAGTGGATACCGGTTCGGAGTGCCCCCGGGTTAAAGATGATCTGGGTGACCTGTTAGATTTCCGCGAAGTAGATTTGCCTGTGAGCTTTCATTTGGCGTTGGCGATGACCGAAAAGGAAGTGCAGATGGATCGAATGATCCGCGGATTTTCCCATCTGGGACTGCAAAGCCTGATCTTCAATCGCTTGGATGAGTCATGGAGCTATGGGGAAATCTTTAATTTAAGCCTACGCTGGAGCCTTCCCATTAGTTTCTTTGGGGTGGGTCGTTCGGTTCCGGAAGACTTGGAAAGAGCCAGCCGGGAGCGAGTCGTCGAACGTATCTTTGGTTTATGAGAAAGGGATAGGGAATTGAATCTCGATTCGAAGCCAGCAGACCGACCCTGGATTATCAGCGTTGCCAGTGGCAAAGGTGGTGTGGGCAAGACTCTCACCACTGTGAATATGGCGATTGCCGCCCGCAAACTCGGCTTGAATACTCTTATTTTGGATGGTGATTTTGGTCTAGCGAACGTGGATATTGTCCTAGGCATCCGGGCCCGGTACAATATAGGAGATGTCCTGGAGTCCCGCGTGGATTTGAAGGATATCGTCCTGGAAGGACCGCTAGGAATTCGCATAATTCCATCGGGTTCTGGTTTAGCCAAGCTCGCCGATCTCAAGCTTGTTCAACGCGTTCAACTCCTGGATAAAATCGCCGAAATAGCGAGTTCTTATCATCTGATGTTGATTGATACAGGCGCTGGAATATCGAGTAATGTTCTGCACTTAAACTCTATCGCTGATGAGATCATGGTCGTTACAACTCCTGAACCTCACGCTCTCACCGATGCTTATGCCTTCTTGAAAGTCATGAACGAAAACTATGCCCGCAGAAACTTTAATATAATCGTGAACCAGGTGATATCAGAGGGCCAAGGCCTAAAGATTTATCAACGGGTCGCCGATGTAGCCAGAAGATTTCTGGAAATAGAACTCCTCATGGCCGGCTCTGTGCCCAAAGACGCGTTGGTCGAAAGATCGGTGATGTTGCAGCGGGCGGCTGACGAGCACATAACCCATACGCGTTCGGGGCAGGCTTGGAATGAAATCACACGTAAAATTCTCGAGAGGCTCATGGAACATCGCGATCCTGCTGGTAAACGTGGGTGGCAAGATTTGATGTTTCCGCAATCGGCATTTCGCAGTGTTAATGCAGTCTGAGCCAGAGAATTACGAAGGGGGGGCAATCCGATGAAGGGACTTGTCAAACGCTACAAGCAGGATACTAAAGGCGTTGATGGCAAACTTCGGGACCAGTTGATCATGGATTATGCGCCTTTAATCCGCTTTGTGGCGCAAAGGATAGCTGCTCGTCTGCCATCCAATATTGATATCGATGACCTGATTAGCGCAGGTGTCATCGGTTTGATGGATGCGATCGAGAAGTACGATCCTTCGCGAGACAATAAATTTAAGACCTATGCTGAATTCCGTATTCGTGGGGCGATTCTTGATGAATTGCGATCGCAAGACTGGGTTCCGCGTTCGGTGCGTGATAAGGCCAAAAAGATCGAGAAGACCTACGCAGAACTGGAACAAAAGTTTGGTCGAGCCGTGTCGGACAAGGAATTGTCCAAAGCACTCGGTATCGAGCTTGATGAATATTACGATATGATTGCCAAGGTGAAGGCAGTCACGCTCTTGTCAATCGACGAGCTGTCGGGTCCTAATCAACAGGATCGTAAAAGCTTGCTTGAGTGTCTTGAGAATGTGAGTTCAAAAAACCCTTTCACCCAGCTTAAAAGCAAGGGCATACGTGAGCTTCTCGTCAAGCACATTGAAGAATTGCCAGAAAAGCAAAAGTTGGTTTTATCCCTCTATTATTATGAAGATCTCAATCTGAAAGAGATCGGTAAGATTCTCGAGGTCACCGAGTCCAGGGTGAGTCAGTTGCACACCCAAGCGGTGGAAAAGCTTCGATCGCGACTTAAACCATTGTTAACGGACTAGCATTCTGAGGAGTCCTTGCTATGACAATTTTAAAGCCTGACCTTAAGATTTTGGTGGTTGACGATTTCCCTACAATGCGGCGAATCGTCAAAACTCTGCTCAAGCAAAACGGTTTCAATAACTTCACTGAAGCTGAAGATGGTGAGCAGGCCTATAAGACTCTAAAAGAGCATGGCGACTTTGAGATGATTGTTTCGGACTGGAACATGCCGAACATGACTGGCCTTGAGTTTCTCAAGATCGTGCGTGCTGACGCTAAGTTTAAGCATGTTCCCTTTCTGATGGTGACGGCTGAAGCAGAGAAAGAGAATATTATTGAAGCGGTTAAAGCCGGAGTCAGTAATTATATCGTCAAGCCCTTTACAGGTCAGGCTTTGAAAGATAAGCTAGAGAAGATAGACCAGATGCTCAAAAAGCAAAAAGCAAAATAGGCTTGCGGAAGAGCGTTGGGTATCCCAAGGAGGAAGAGGGATGAGCCAGGACACAGATGAAAATCATCTTTTATTGTTCAATGAGGATCTTGTAAAAAAGTATCCTCGTTCCAACCGTCGTTTGAGTCTGGCCGTAGCCCGTTATGGTCTGAATGCCGAGATGAGTCCGGAAGAAGGATTGACCGTTCATATCAGCCCTTACGGAATTCAATTCCGAGTGACCGAGGAGTATGAAGAGGGCGACCTTTTAAAAATTCATATCAATATGCCTGACTATTGGGAACGCAAACAGCGTTTTGTGGATTATAGCCGCATTGATACCCCCTCCAATTTTAAGATCTTGGCCAAAGTTGTTTCCACAGAAGAAGTGGGCAAGCGCGGCAAAAAGAAGATTGTGCTGGTTCGTACCGTGAATATGGACGAAATTGATGAGCAGGTCTTGAAAGCTTTCCTCCAAGAGGGTTGATCTTGACCACCATTTTACTTGTCATCCTCATTGCCATGGACCTCATCTTAGTGGGGGCCGTGATGCTTGCGTTTCGGCGCCGGACACAATCTGAGCCGATAGCTCTTTTGCGAGAAATCAATGAAGAGCAACGGCTGTTGAAAGAGCTTCGTGATAATGTCCGGGAAGAGCTGCTCAGCAAGCAGACAGAGATGAGAACTCTCTATGAAAAAGTGGCAATGATGGCCACTGAAACGGAAATGGGCTTGAAGTCCAGCGGGACGATTTTGGCGAAAGAAGTCGCATCAGTTGTCGCGGATGTCACCAAGCAGATTCAGGACCCACTGGCGATGGCTCAGAAGCAGAGAACAGTGCTGAGTTCTATGATTCAAAAAAGCCGAGAAGAGCGGCAAATTCTGCAAAAATCAATTGCAAGAGCCGAACAATTAGCCAGATTTTTTGACAAAAAAGTACCGTATCAGGAAGTTCTCGAAGAAATCGAAGACAAGAAATATGTCGATGCCCGCTTTCTACTTTCCAAAGGTCTTTCCTCGTCCCAGGTGGCGGCCGAACTCGGCATGCCCGAGTCCGATGTTAATCTCATCGCTTCGATGGGTTAAGTCCAGCCATTGGTTTTTATAAAATCCAGCACATCTTGAGCAAGGTTTTTGCTGTATTCCGCCAAAACAAGGTGGCCGACACCTTCGAGGCGAATAAGTTGCGAGCCAGCAATAAGCTTTTGCAGCTCAAGGCCAGCACTATATGGAATAATACGATCATCGGTGCCATGAATAATCAGCACAGGATTTCTAAAATCCTTGAGGAATGGTTTGGTATCTACATTCTGCATCGCCACACGTTGGCTTTGGGCCTGCTGTTCGAAATGGTCAGAAGTAATGCCCTGCAGAATTTGCTTCGCCATGGCCTGGACCAGAATTTTATTTCGACTCATAAAACTCTCGGTGAAATAGGCCTGCAGTTTTTGTCCAACACTCTCTTCGGTTTTTCCCCAAGGTGCAAAGGCTTCCGGCGAGAGGGATTGTTCTGAACTTCCGGTAGAAACCAAGATCAGGCCGGATACTTTTTCAGGGGCGAGATGATTCAGTAACTGACTCACAATGCCACCCATCGATAGGCCCATGACAATCGAGTGTTCGATGCCTAGGTGACGCCAAAGAAACAGCGCATCCCGGGCGATATCTTCGAGAGTAAAGGGCTGATGACAGACGGTATCGCCGGATCCTCTATTATCAAAGAGAAGGCAGCGGATACCCTGCTTGGACAGATTGCCTGCCAGCAGACGAAAATCCCGACTGCTTCGAGTATGGCCATTGATCAGGGTTAGCCATGGGCCATTGGTTCCCATCGTTTCATAAAAAATTTCGCAGTTATCGCGGGTCACAGAAGGCATGACAGATGTCCTTTCAAAAGAGGCAACGCTGCTCAGAATAGGCTGGGATTTCCTGGAGTGCGAGCGAAATTTAGGCGGATTTTTTGGCTATTTCTCGGGCGCTTTTGACTTCTTTGATCAGATTCGGCTCTGGCTTAATGCCCTTGGCTTTCAGTTCTTGAACAACTCTGGCAATAGCGACATAGGCTTTTTCAAAGCTGGGCTCTGAAGTATAGCTTTTGGCGAGTGTCGAAAAACTCTCTTCTAAAGCGCCCTTTTTACGATAAGCGAGCCCAAGGTTAGACTGCAGGAGATAGAGACGGGCCTTGTCAGCCAGCATTCTCATGGCATTGGTGTAGGTTTTAATGCCCTGCTCAAAGTCACCTTTTGCGACCTGAGATATGGCGAGGTTATTGAATGCTCTGGCCAGCTCATTGCCGTTTTCTGTTTCAGCTATTAATTGCTCAGCCAGAGAATATTGCCCTTCCTTGAACGCCAGAGTTGCCATCTGGTCCTTGCAATCCTGATTGCTAGGATCATCTTCCATCACATCTTTGAAGACTCGGCGGGCATCATCCAGCCGATCTGCTTCGATGTAGGCACCGCCGAGAGTGATTTTGTTGGACAGGTTTTTTGGTGAGACGTTGACCAACTTTTCCAAAATCATGATGGACTCATTGTGCATACCCTTGCGTGACAGCAGGCGAGCTTTTAGCTGCAGGGCTCGATTATTGTCAGGCTGATTGCGCAAGGCGTCATTGATACATCGTTCGGCTTTATCATTCTTTGATAGTCCCATGAAAACTTCGGCACCAGCAAGCAGAGCCCGGGTTTGAAAAGGACCTGGATCGAAGAGATCATCGGTGAACATTTTCAAGGCTTCCATGGGATGGCCATCCGACGAGAACATTTCGATTTTTCGCAGTTGGTTTTCACGCGGGTCCAGATGACCTTCGTAATGAATGATTTGAGCGATCATGTCTTTGACTTGCTGTCGATCGAAAGGCATGGCGAGGATATTGGTGAAGCCGAGATCGCGTGTCAGCTTCACATCTTCGGGTGACATACGTTTGGAAAAAATAATACAGGGCGCAAAGCGTCGCCTCTTCTTGGATCGGGCCTTCTGGACGAAGACAGTACCGGGCATGCCCTTAAGCTCCCAAGCCACGATAAAGAATTGAATATGCTGCTTATCAGACTGGATCATAGCATCATCACCAGTAGGCGATGTTATGATTTTAGAAAAGCCCATTTCTTTGAGGAGCATCTCGAAGAAGAGAGTGTTTCCCGTGCTGTCATCCAGAATTAGAAAGCGTTCGATACTCATGGCCCATCCAGTTCGAATGAAACTCTTACTCAAAGTTTATCGACGTCCGGGCCCCGGACTTAATGGAGGCGGTCAAAGAATAATCTAATATGCTGATATTGCATTAGAATTATCAACTTCAGTCCCGCTGCTCGGGAGGGGTTGATTCCGCCTCAGACTGATATAGGGGATCACTCCCAAAAGATTCAATAAAAGTTGAGAGATGACATAAAGATTAAATACCGTCGCCCCATGATGGAGATTGATCATAGCAAACAGGCGATCGAAGGCCACGTGACCAACACCTAATCCCCCGGGAGCGACAGGGATTGCTGTGGTCAGTACCCCGACGGGAAAGATCGAAGCGATGCGGCCGAACGGAGGCGAACTGCCCAGAACCTTCGATGTGATGAAATAAAAAAGACCAAGACTCAAGGCCTGGATGGCAAGGGAAAGCATAATGCTGCGCGCAATAGCCCCCCGAGCATAGCGGTAGGTTCGCAGGGCGTTGTAGAGTTTGTAAAAGATGCCAATACCTGGAATCGGTAGGGAAAGGAAACGCAGAAAAGGATCTCGGCCTCGATAGTGATAAAGGGCTGCCGTGTAAAAGAAGACGAAGGCGATACTGACTCCACCCATCATCATAACCAGTGGCAAAAGACGGGGATCCTGCATAAGCTCCGTTAAACTGAAGAGTTGTTTGTGTGTACGTCTTGAATCCGCGCTTTGATATGGGCATTTGACTATATGTTCCGGCTGGCCCATTAGACGAAACAGAAAGACCGTACACCGAATCATGCAT
>JBGSRE010000695.1:0-6190 GCA_041737755.1 Oligoflexus sp. | reverse complement strand
GAGGCCACAATCGTAGTACTTTGCCATCGCTCGAGCGCGTTCGGTACCGCCAGCGTCAGGAGAGACCACGAGAAGTTCCTCGCGGCCTTGGAAATAAGGACCAAAAATCGGTTTAGCAAAGAGATGGTCGACAGGAATGTTAAAGAAACCTTGAATCGCAGAAGTGTGGAGTTCCATCACCAGCATGCGATCAATTCCGGAAGCCGTATAAATGTCAGCGATCAGTTTGGCTGTGATCGGTGTTCGGGGCGCACTCTTGCGCTCCTGTCGGGCGTAACCAAAGTAAGGACAGACCATAGTGATCCGCTTGGCGGAAGCTCGTCGACAGGCGTCGATCATGATCAAAGACTCCACAATGTGCTCATTCGCCGGCGCGCTGCCCGGTTGAATGATGAACACATCGCGACCGCGAACATTGTCTTGAATCTCAACCCGGGTCTCTCCGTCCGAAAAACGGTCAACACGGGCATGGCCCAATTCAATGTCGAGATGACTACAAATCTTGTTGGCGAGTTCTTTGTTTGCATTGCCCGAGAAAAGGATCATGTCATTATCCATAGCGTAGGCCCCTGCGAAATACGTTGCCATGGCGCAGATGCGCTTGGTATGTGAACGGGAAACGATGAGGATTTGGTGTATTTTCTTATCAGGTCAGCCGGCGTATGCGGGCAGCTAGAAAAAAGGATGTGTGGCTGGGGCGGTAGGATTCGAACCTACGGATGCTGGAATCAAAATCCAGAGACTTACCACTTGTCGACGCCCCAGTTTGATCTGGTTGAGCCATCCTTGATGGG
Source organism: Oligoflexus sp. (assembly GCA_041737755.1). GTDB lineage: Bacteria > Bdellovibrionota_B > Oligoflexia > Oligoflexales > Oligoflexaceae > Oligoflexus. Next base: position 5,396 of record JBGSRE010000695.1, on the reverse strand, counting down.
CCCTAACACTACCTCAGGCCTGAATATTTCGTCAAGAGTTTAGTCTTAAGTTTTTTCGTCAGCGCGCGGGTGGTAGATAGCGATCCTGACGTTGATCACGACTCCAAATGAGTCCTTGATCAGGCTCCCAGTCTAAGATCCAGAGGCCCCTCATATCAGCCGCCGGGTCCAAAAGTTTCTGCGCCACAGCATCCACAATCATTTTTTGCAGACCACGGCGCAGCTCTCGACCTGCAAAGCTACTGGCCTGTGCGTTCTGCACCAGAAGATGTTCAAGGCCTGGCGTCAATTCCAAACGCACATCACGCTCCACCAAACGCTGATTGAGCTGAGACATTTCTCGATGCAGCATTCGTTGAAAGTGGATGCGTGCCAATGGCCGGAACTGGATAATTTCATCGATACGATTTACTAATTCTGGGCGCAGAAATTCACTCAGTTGCAGCCGCAATTCTTGTTCTCTTTGAGCCTCTGGCACATGCTGAGCTGAGGCTTGCAGGTTGGAAGTCATGATCATAAAGCAATGACGGAAATCGGCTAGGCGCCCTCGCGCATCTGTCAGCCTTCCATCATCAAATATTTGCAAAAGTATATCCAAGACACGGGGATGGGCTTTTTCGATTTCATCGAAAAGCACGATAGAATAAGGCTTATTGCACACAGCATCCGTGAGCAAGCCGCCGCTCTCATAGCCCGCATAGCCTGGAGGTGCTCCGATCAGCCGCGCGACGTTATGAGCTTCCATATATTCAGACATATCGATACGGATAAGATTTTTTTCACTCAGAAATAGATTTTCAGCTAGCGCTTTAGCTGTCTCTGTTTTGCCGACTCCGGTTGGACCAAGAAAAAGAAAGACCCCTGATGGTCGCTTAGGATCGGCAAGGCCCAATCGCGACCGACGAACGGAACGTGCCACCACCTGCAGAGCTTCGTCCTGACCAAAAACGCGGTCGCTGAGCTGTGATTCTAATTTGACAAGACTCTGCTTTTCGTCAGCCAACATTTCCCCAACAGGAACCCCTGTCCACACCGACAGCACCCTGGCTATTTCCTGTCGATCGACAGCACGACCCAAAAAACTGTACTGCTTTTCTTGATCTTCCAAGATTTTTTTCACTTGCTCAAAAGCTTGTTTGGCTTTCGGAATTTCTTGAAACTGCAGGCGAGCTGCAACTTCAAAGTCACTGCGATCTTTAGCCCCTTGCCAGAGACTGGCGAGCTCTTCATGGCGAACTTCCAGGGCCCTCATCTGGGTTAAGTCCTGCTGATGCTTTCTCCAAAGCGCATCCATCGCCGCGCTCTCTTCCAGAATTTTCTCCAACTTCACTCTTACCTGGGTTAAGCCTTTGCTGACTGCACCCTGCTGCTCCAGGGCCTGTTGCTCTACCCGCAACTGTGCAGCCTGAGCCAGGAGTTGCTCCAGCTCTGCAGGCACGCTTTGCATCTGCAATTTCAGGCGAGCCGCGGCTTCATCAATCAGATCGATGGCTTTGTCCGGCAAATTTCTATGAGGTAAATACAGGATGGAAAGATCAACGGCCGCCTGCAATGCTTCGTCGTGGATCGGAACGCCATGATGAATTTCATAGGATGTTTTTAAACCGCGCAGAATGGAAATAGCAACATCACGCGAGGGTTGATCAACTGTCACAGGTTGGAAACGTCGCTCGAGGGCCGCATCTTTTTCAAAGTATTTGCGAAACTCGGCGAGCGTAGTCGCACCGATGCATCGCAACTGCCCTCGAGCCAGCGCCGGCTTCAGAAGATTCGCCGCATCGGCGCTGCCTTCACTTTGACCAGCCCCTAGGATCGTATGAATTTCATCGATAAAGAGAATGACTCGATCTCCTAGACTTTCCAGGGCACGAATCAACTGCTTAAGGCGCTCTTCAAATTCACCACGATATTTTGTGCCGGCCAGCAAAGCCCCTAAATCCAGACTCAGAACGCGAACCCCTTTAAGGGATTCTGGTACTTTATCTTCGACAATGCGCAGCGCGATACCTTCAGCAATCGCAGTTTTTCCAACACCAGGATCACCGAGCAGGATAGGATTATTTTTCTTTTTTCGACTTAAAATTTCTAGGACTCGACGAATTTCAGCATCACGCCCAATGACCGGATCAATCCCTCCTCGACTGGCCAGCTCGGTGAAGTCATGGGTGAAATCGCGAAGGCGTTTGTCCAGTTCGGCATCGAGCTTGCGAGTTCCTTCCGATTCAGGAGGAACCTGCGTCCGGGGCTTAGACTCCCCCTGCCCTTTCAGAATTTTACTGGTGGATGAGGACTTCGGCACTGATTTCGTTTGTTTGGCATCCGGTACCTGCCAGACCTGGAAGTCTCTAGCCTTGTCGTCCTGCGTGGAGCGCTGGGTCTTTTGCATGATTTCGGAAGCACTGACAAGATAGGCCCAAAGATCGGCGATACTGATCAGACGATTTTTGACTGACCCTTCCACCAGATCCAGAACCTGATTCAATCGCGGGCCAAATCCGACAGCAACGCGGCCGAACTTCTTGGGATAAAGTTGCAAAAAGTCTTCAAGAGCCTTTTCCAAACGGGCGTGCGCCTCAGCATCCAGCATATCAAAGTCTCGGCGCAGGATAGCCAGCGCCACATGTTCAACTTCCATAAAGTCATGACCCAGACCCTTGGCATAACGCAAGGCAAAGTGCAGAGCTGTTTGGGCTTCGAAGCTATAAAGGGATACTTCCATGATCCACTCCCAGGAAAAGGGGCAGTTCATGTGTCGGCAGAAATAATGGTGAACTCAAGGGTTCCGGGGAATCAGCCTTGTCGCATTGCATCGACAAACTTCAAACGAAGGTCATGCAGAACTTCCTGAGTGAGTTTGTCTTCTTCGGGGCTTAGGTTGCCTTGAGTTTTTCTGGCAAGAAGCTCAATGATCTCAATATTCTGTCGTGCTAACAAAAGGTTAGGACGTACCTCTTCGGGCCCGAAGCCCATATAAGACAGCGCCGCTGAGCAAAAGCCCAGAATGAGCGCGGAAAAATCCACTTCTGAAGAAGAATCTTGGGTCATTGTTCGTCACCTCGCATCTCTTCTTATAGTATGAAACCGGAAGTGCTTCAAGCCGGGCTCCAATCTCCAATAAGAAGACATAGCACATGAGAAACACTTAACTCTTTCCCTTCGGAGCAAGAGTGGGTATAAGATTCTGGCTCGAGTCGAATTTATGCGGGCGTGGCGAAATTGGTAGACGCACTGGTCTTAGAAGCCAGCGCCGTAAGGCATGTCAGTTCAAGTCTGACCGCCCGCATTCTTCTGATTTTTCATCTTTACCAAGACCAAAAATCACAGATAACCCCTTCTTATCAGAGCAAATACCAAGACTCTTGATGTTTAAAACGAGATGATCCATACTGAGAGACTCTGAAAGCCAAGAGTCATTTTTTCGTGAGCTGGGACGCACAGACAGCGCCGTCGAACTTATCCACAGGAGCTTGTGGATATCTCTTCCCATAGACCGCGACATAGGCCTTCTAACTCACTGATAACGCGAATAAAAAAAAATCCACAGGATAGTGTATTTCCTGTGGATAAGTCTTATTTGGAAGATCTATTTTAGCGAGCCAAAGCTGCTTTAGCGCGAGTCACTATTTCCGCAAAAGCGGCTGGCTGGTTCAAAGCTAAATCAGCAAGGACGCTACGGTCCAATGTGATCTCGGCTATTTTCAGACCATGAATAAACTCGGAATAGCGCAGACCAGCAGCCCGAACAGCGGCGTTTATACGCACTATCCACAGCTTGCGGAAATCGCGTTTCTTAACGCGACGGTCACGATAGGCATACACAAGGCTACGACGAACCACGTGGATCGAGTTACGGAACCGATTTTTGCGCGAGCCTCTGAAGCCTTTAGCAAGAGCAAATATTTTCTTTCTACGACGTCTAGCTTTAAAACCGCGTTTGGCGCGTGCCATAGTATAAATCCTTTATGAGAATCGAAGGTCGAAGCCTGGTTAGTAATTCTTTACAATCAACGGTACGGCAAACAGGCCAGAATAAGGCCGACGTTTGACTTGTGCACGTAGGCAGCGGTCCGCAGTTTGTTCAGACGCTTGCGACTCTTCTTAGTCAGGATGTGGCGCTTGTAGGCCTGGGCACGCTTGATTTTGCCGGACGCAAGCACTGTGAATCGCTTGGCGGCAGCACGTTTTGTCTTCATCTTTGGCATGAATGTCTTCCTTTTCTTTGATCTGCAGTCTCTGCAGATTCCGTAGCCCACGGACCACATACTTGGAGTCACGTCAGGCGAAAGTTGGGGCGGTTCCCGAACGGACCTTTTGAAGGGTCGAACGAACCTAGGTGTGTATCACTTCCAATTCTTTGCTGCAACGGATATTGAGCGAATCGTGGCGGGGCAAAGCAGCTGAAGCTTCAGGAAAAGCAGGGAGAAAGGCCTCCCTGGTGTGGGTCAAACTTACATGCTGCTGGGCTTGGCATTTTTTGAAGGACCTGAAATAACAAAAGCCAATTTGGCTTCCTCCAGCAGGCGAGGATGTTCAGCTTTCAATTTGCTCCAAGAACTTTTGGTTACGATCAAAGTCTTATCACCTTCAGCCACCGCTTCGATTTCAACCGGATTGGCTCCGATATAAGACTTTAACTCGCTAGAATTCTTAAAAAACCAGCGCCCTGCCATCTGCTTTTTAAAAGCCGATTTCGCGATATCTTTGGGGCTATAGAGCAGTTCTCCATCGGTATCACGAATTTCCATTTGTACCAAAGCCGTCTTCAAGCCCGAAATAAGCACGACTACGGCGCTGCCACTGCTGGGCTCAGCTTTGGGTTCGTCCGCAATAAATTCATTCAAGCCGATATCGAAAGCTTTCGGCAAGCTACTGTCCAATTCGACACGAACGCGGCCATCCGTAAAGTAGATCGTGTTGTAAACAAAGGCCTGTTTGGTCAGTTCGTTGGCAATGCTGGCAGCATTGTTATCCTTAAGACCCTTCTGCGTCCGGACCTTGCTCAGTGAGGAGAGGGCATACATCAGCCCGTCGTCGGTCGCAACTTTCTCGGCCCCTTCAAAGCCGCGCTGTGAAAAGTCGACCATCGATTCACCATAAAACCGAATCCGCATCGTTGACCAATTCAACTCAAATCGATCGATTTGTTCGGTAACGGGCAGGGCTTGAACCCCCATCGCCGGCAATAAACCCATTCCAATCAGCAATACAAGATGACAAGCACTGCGTCCCATTTGCACTCCCTGGCAACGATTGATCCGGTTAGATTAAACCTGCAATTAAATTCACGACGGATGGTGTCCCACAAATGATATCACCTCGCTCAAGGTCATAGCGAGATCCCTCGGGGCTGATAAAATTGCGTATAATACCTCCGGCCTCTTCCACCAAAAGCGCTC